>JAGOUK010000113.1 GCA_018061225.1 Candidatus Omnitrophota bacterium
TGCTCAAGCTGCAGCGCCGCATCGCCATGGCGGGCGGGGGAGTGATCGAAGGCAGGGATATCGGGACGGTGGTTTTTCCGGACGCCTCCTATAAATTTTATTTGGATGCTGACATTCGTTTGCGGGCCCGCCGCCGCTTCAATGAACTCACAGCTTCTGGCGTCAAAACCACGTTTACCGCCATATTAAAAGACCAAAAATTAAGAGATCACCGAGATGCCAACCGCAAAGTTGCCCCGCTAAGGAAAGCCAAGGACGCCATCCTCATCGACACCACCGGATTGACAATCCCCGAGACGGCTGATATCATTCAGGACTTGATTTTTAAGGCCCGGCCTCGCCCCAAAAGCGGCCGTCGTAGGGCATAAGGACGCTCCGGTGTTCTACCGCATTTGCCAGTTTTTGCTTTACTGCATTTTTAAAGTTTGGAACCGATTTGAGCTGCATGGTTCCAAGCACTTACCCGGAAACTCCACGGGATTCATTCTAGCCGCCAACCATGTGAGCTATTTGGACCCGCCGGTTTTGGGTGGGCGGATCCGCCGCCGCCTTGGCTTTATGGCCAAGGAGCGGCTGTTCAAGATTCCGGTGCTCGGACGCATGATTATCTGGCTGGGCGCTTTGCCCATCGCGGGTGATAGCGAGTTCAAAAGCATGCGGACCGTGGTTCGGGCTCTCAAGGAAAATAAGGCCGTTGTTATTTTTCCCGAAGGCACACGATCCGCCGGAGAAGATTTTTTGGAAGCCCAGCCGGGAGTCGCTTTTTTGGCGCACGCCGCGGGTGTTCCGATCGTGCCCTGTTACATTGAAGGCACGGCCAAAGCTTGGCCAAGAGGCCAAAAGGCGTTTAGACCCGCCAAAATTAAGGTCTATATCGGGCAACCGATTCCCGTTAAGAATGAAGCCGGCGAAGATAAGATCGTTTATTATCGGAAAACGGCAGATTTGGTGATGGATCGGATCCGAGAGCTCAAAACACAGTCACAGAACGTATAACCAAGGAAACCCGTAACAACATGCTCCGCGAACAAACGATCATCCGCTTCGAAGACCAGAACGACGAACCCTCTCTCCTCGAGATCAATTACGATCAGACCTTCCAAAATTTTAAGCAGGGAGAAGTGGTTAAAGGACATGTGTTGCGCGTGTCCGAGAACGAAGTCGTCGTCGACATCGGCTACAAGTCCGAAGGCGTGATCCCGCGGCATGAATTCAAATTTGGCACCGTCCTCAACGTCGGCGACGAAGTCGACGTATACATCGATGAGATGGAAGATGAAAAAGGCCGTTGCATCCTTTCGCGCCGTAAGGCCGAGCGCAGCCGCGGCTGGGATGACGTCATCGCCAAGTACAAAGAAGGCGACATCGCCCCCGCGCGCCCCGTCCGCAAGGTTAAGGGCGGTCTTATGGTGGATGTTGAAGGCGTTGAAGCCTTCCTTCCCGCGTCATTGGCTTTCATTAAGGGCTTCGGCAATCTGAACGCCCTGGTTGAGCAGGCTTTTGACATTAAGATCATCAAGATCAATCCCGAGCGCCGCAACATCATCGTTTCGCGCAAAGATGTCCTCGAGGCCGAAAAAGCCCACAGCAAGGAAAAGATCCTCGCTGAGCTTGAGGTCGGAACCACTCGTCCTGGCGTGGTGAAGAACATCACCGACTTCGGCGCCTTCGTGAATCTCGGCGGCATTGACGGCCTGCTTCACATCACGGACATGAGCTGGGGCCGCATCAGCCATCCGTCCGAGATCGTGAAGATCGGCGACAAGATCGATGTGAAAATTCTTCACTTTGACAAAGTGACCCACAAGGTTTCGCTGGGTCTCAAGCAGCTCCAGTCCAATCCTTGGGATGACGTGGACAACCGCTTCCCGGTCGGTACCCGCGTTAAGGGCCGTGTCGTGAACATTGTTCCTTACGGCGTTTTTGTTGAGATCGACAAAGGCATCGAAGGTTTGGTGCACGTTTCTGAGATCTCCTGGTCCAAACGCGTGACGAACCCGGCTGAAATATTCAAGCCCGGCGATGACGCGGACGTGATGGTGCTGGCCGTCGATAAGGCCAACCAGAAGATCTCGCTCGGCATCCGTCAGACCGCGGACAATCCCTGGGTCGGCATCGAGGAGCGTTATTCCGTCGGAACCCGCATCAAGGGAACCATCTGGAATTTGACCGACTTCGGAGCCTTTGTTCAGGTTGAGCCCGGTATCGACGGCCTCATCCACATCTCCGATATGTCCTGGACCAAGAAAGTCTCACATCCTAAGGAGCTCTTGAAGAAGGGTCAGGAAGTCGAGGCGGTGGTTCTTTCGGTTGATCAGATCAAGCGCAAGCTTTCTTTGGGCTTAAAGCAGCTCGAAGAGGATCCTTGGATCAAGATCGCTGAGCGTTATCCTTCCGGTTCCGTCGTTGAAGGCGTCGTCTCCAAGACGGCCACTTTCGGCGTCTTCGTTGAAGTCGAAAAGGACATCGAGGGACTGCTGCATATCTCCGAAATGAATCAAGAGCAGGCGACTGATCTTGACGGTTCATTCCCGGCCGGTAAGAAGCTTGGTGTCAAGATCCTGAAGGTGGATTCCGCCGCCCACAAGATCGCGCTCAGCCTCAAAGGCGTCTAAACATCTGATGAAAAAACCCGGACTGCGTCGTTTTAAACGAGGCGGTTCGGGTTTTTTTATGCAACGCAGTCCTTCGGAGATTCCATGAACGCGCGCCAGCAAGTCGAATTCCTTACCCGCAATGTGACGGAAACCTTATCCGCCGCCGAATTGTTATCCAAGATCGAACGCTCAATCGCCTCCGGCAAGCCGCTGCGCGTCAAAGCAGGATTCGATCCATCGAGCCCCGACATTCACTTTGGCCACACGGTTCTCCTGAGCAAATTACGGGAGTTTCAGGATCTCGGGCATGAGGTGATCTTTATCATCGGGGACGCGACCGCTAGGGTGGGGGATCCGTCGGGCCGAACGCAAACGCGACCCGTCCTAAGCGACGAAGATATCCAAAAAAATGCCCGGACCTACCAGGAACAGGCATTCAAGGTGCTCGATCCCGCCCGAACCCAAACCGTTTACAACAATGAGTGGTTCGGCGGCATGAAATTTCATGACATGATGAGCCTGGCCTCCCGGATTACGGTGAGTCAGATCCTCCAGCGTGATGATTTTCAAAAGCGCATGGCATCAAGCGCTCCAATCAGCCTTCTGGAGTTGTTCTATCCGCTGATGCAGGGATTTGATTCGGTTCAGCTCAAGGCGGATGTTGAGCTCGGGGGCACTGACCAGAAGTTCAACCTGCTTCTCGGCCGCGAGCTTCAAAAAGAATTTGGCCAGGAACCGCAAGTGGTGATCACGATGCCGCTCCTGGTTGGACTTGATGGGACACAGAAAATGTCCAAAAGTCTCGGCAATCACATCGGCGTCTCTGAGGATCCCAAAGGAATGTTTGGCAAATCGATGTCGATTTCGGACGAGCTGATGTTGCAATACTACAACCTGCTCACTTCAACCCGGGGCACCGAGATTCATCGCCGAATTCAAGCCGGGGAGCTTCACCCTAAGATAGCTAAAGAAGAGCTGGCGGAACAGCTGACGGCCAGATTTTGCGGAACGGACGCCGCGGCTGACGCGCGGCGTGAATTCAATCTTGTTTTTTCAAATCGTCAAAATCCCACGGACATGCCCGTCGTTCGTTTGGACGCAGGTCAGCACACCATCGTTAAGGTGGTGACAGCGGCCGGGCTCGCCCCCAGCGGCGGGGCGGCAAAACGTCTCGTTGAGCAGGGGGCTGTGAGCTGGGATGGAATCCCGGTGCGCGACCCCAACGCTCAGGTGGATGTGGCAGCGAAGCCGGCGGTACTCCGGGTGGGTAAAACCCGTTTTGCTTCAGTGACTTCAGAAAGTTCGACATCCCGGTGAGCGAGGCCAAACCCTTCTTCCTGGAGGGCTTTGTAGCGTTTATGCGCGAACGCCTTCACCTGATGAAGGTGTTGATCCTCGCGGTTCTCACTGTCGGATGTGTTGCCGCTTACATGGCCGGATGGTTTTCTTCCGCCGACAATACGTTCTATGATTTTTGCCTGCGTCATCGTCCCGCCCAGTACACTTCCCCCAAAATTGTTATCGTCGAGATCAATGAAGAAGCCATTCAGTCTGTCGGGCGTTGGCCCTGGGACCGAGAATGGCACGCCACTCTCATACAGGCTCTCAAAGATTCAGGAGCGCGTGCCATCGCGCTGGATATGCTCTTTTCAGAAAAAAATAATCCGGCAACCGACGATCTTCTGGCCAGGGTGATTGAAAAATCCAAGATCACCTTTTTGCCCGTCGGCTACGAGGTTGTCACGGAAGGTAAAGGTTCTGGCCTTATTCGCTCTATCCCTGCAATTTCCAGTGGCGCGGCAGGGGAGGGGCACACCTTTGCCCAGCCCGATCCCGACAGCATCCTTCGTCGAACCCAGCTTTATCTTGATGGCGAAGCTGCGCGCGCCTGGAATCTCGGACTTCTTCTGGCGCTGGAGTCCTGGGGTTTGAAGCCAAGTGATATTCGAGTGAGTGCGAATCGCCTCGAAATCCCGATCCCTGGCAACGCCCCTCTTGTGGTCCCGATGGATGCTGCGGCCGGAGCCCGCATCAATTGGCCCGCTCGTTGGAAAGACTCGTTTCGGCATGTTTCCTATGTGGATGTTATTCAATCTTATAGCGCCCAACTGAAGGGCGAGAAGACTTCGCTCGACCCCACAATATTCAAGGATGCCATTTGCATCGTCGGCGTAACGGCGGCGGGCCTATTTGATATTTACGCGACTCCCTTAGAATCGTCGTACCCGACTGTCGGCATCACCGCATCTATCTTGAACTCGCTTTTGGAGCGATCACTTTTTAATCCCATTTCATCAAGGTCGCAGATTGCCATCATCCTTCTTTTGTCGATCATGATTCTGATCATCATGATGCGCACTAAATACTTGCAATCCCTTTTTCTGATCGGCGTGCTCGGTGTGGGTTTTTTGGTCTGCGCCTTCATCCTCTTCACGCGCATGAATGTAGTCATGAGTG
>JAGOUK010000114.1 GCA_018061225.1 Candidatus Omnitrophota bacterium
CATCAAGAGCTGCTGGCTCGATACCCGAGCCTCGCGGCCGCCTTCACCGTTCGCTTGACCGATCGCCCATCCTGCGGCGGCTCAGAACCGACGGCTGCTGAAAGCACGGATTATATTGACTGGTAGGAGATGTATAATACGGCATGATGCAGCGGCACACTCCTAAGATTCTTCTATGCGGAAGCGGCGGATATGCGGATATCTCCAAGCTGCTCCGTGACCGCTTCGGATACACCCATTCCCACGTAAGCGATTCGGGCAAGCTGTTGGACCGGGTGTATGACGAAATGCCGGGCCTCATCATAGGACTTGTCGAGTCGCCTCAGGATCCCATGATCAGCGTGCTGCGTTTGATCAAGCGCGACGCGGTGCTTGAGTTTATCCCCATACTTCTAGTCGTGTCAGGCGGCGAGTCTCCCGAGATGTACAGCTTCAATGAAGCGGGCATCATCGACCGGCGGCAGACGGATACGCTCGGCATGGCGATCACGATCACGCTGCTCGAGGTCGAGCATCAGCTGGACGTCAACCCTTTCACCGGCCTGGCCGGACATCACACCAGTCTCGAAAAGATCCAGGTCGCCGTGGACATGAAAGGGCAGCACGCCCTCTGCAATATTCGAGTCCGCGGGATGGAGCTCTTCGCGAGTCATCGGGGAGCGACGAGCGCGGATATTCTCTTCACCAAAATCATCGATGAGATCCGCAGGTGCTTCGAAAGCATTGTCGGCGGAAGCGGTTTTTTGGGCCATCTGGGCAAGCGCACGTTTGTGACGGCTTTATCCAGCGCGCATGCGGCCGCGTTCGTGGATGTGGTCATTCGATACTTTGACGCCAATTACGAAATGATGGCGGCATTCGCGACACAGGATAAATTTGCTTCTTCCAAGGATCCGCTCATCGGAGAGCGGGGCAAGGATGATCGGGTGACAATATCCATCGCGGTGCTCCCTTTGGCCGATCATCCTTATCGATCCGTGAACGCGATGCTCGATGCCGCCAATGCGATCCACGCCGCGTTGAGCGATCATCCGGGGAATGTTAAAGGAGGGCCCGAAGTCATCGACGGCTCCGTCCCGCAGGACGCTCCGGGGTCTTCTTCCGAGGCCGCCGGCGCTGGAGCGCAAATGGTCTCGCGTTTTTTGGAAGAGGGCAGGATTGAGACTTACTTCCAGCCGATCGTGGATTATTGGGAAGGAGATATCATCGCGTACGAAGCGCTTTCGAGGTTTAAGGAAGCCGACGGGAGTTTTGCGCATCCGCTAGTCTTGTTTGACGCGGCTCGTGAAGCGGATATGGTGACGGAGATGGATTTGGCCTGTTTGCGAACGGCGCTTCAAAGCGCCAAAGGCCTCAAGCGCGGGGCTAAATTATTTCTTAACCTGAACCGCGAAACGTTTATCCGGCTGGATGAGCATCTGGACCTGTTTGATCTTCCTCCTGAAGAAGTCAGTCGAATCGTGATCGAGCTGACCGAGCAGTCGCTGGTGGGCGAGCGCGCGAAAGTACTAAAAATCAAAAGCTTGCTTCAGAGCAAGGGCATATCGATCGCGTTTGATGATGCCGGAACGGGCGAGGTCAGCTTCCGTGAAGTGGGTGAGATTCGGCCGGCCTATATCAAATTTGACCGGCAGCTTGTGTCGGGGATCACGCGTTCCGCGTTGAAGCAGCGGCATGTTCTTTCGATGCGGGCCTTTGCTAAAGGGATCGGCGCCAGGACTATCGCGGAAGGAATTGAAATGCCTTCCGAGTTCAATTATTTTAGAAATATCCGGCTGGACCTTGCTCAGGGGTATCTGGTTGGTAAGCCCAAAAAGGATCCCGATCAGAAGATCGAGCTGCCCTCCAACCTCGGCAAATAATGACCGATGAGCATATATTTTTTACTTTACATATACCAAAAATAGAATATACTGAAAAAGGTATGAACAAACACGCTGAACTTCAATGGATCGAAACGGCCGCCCGCTTCTTAAAGGTTGTGGGCCATCCCTTGCGTCTCGCCCTGGTCGAAAAACTCGAAAAGGGCCGGGCGAGAGTGGGTGACCTTGTCGACGGGCTCAACGTGAGCCAGGCGGAAGTCTCCAAGCAGCTGGCGTTGCTGCGCAGGGCGGGGGTCGTCCGCTCGACCGCCAAGGGTAATGAGCGCTGGTACACGGTCGCCGATCCCAGGGTCCGATACATTCTTGACTGCATCCAAAAACACTCGAAAGGCAAATCATCATGAAAACCTGCACCGTCAGTGAGCTCAAAAAATCCATCCAAAGCGGCCGTTGCCGCGTGGTCGATGTGCGTGAGGCGCCCGAATTTGAGGCCGAGCGGATCGAGGGAGCGGAGCACGCGCCGCTGTCGGCCATGGACGAAAAAATGGCGAAGGAGTTGGCCGCGAAGGAGGGCGAGTTGGTGCTGGTCTGCCGGTCCGGCGGCCGCGCGTCGCAGGCGGCGGAAAAGCTCGCAAGATGGAGCGGATGCGAACCGGTGGTTCTTAGCGGCGGAATGAATGCCTGGACGCAGGCGGGGGCCGAGACGCTCAAGGGCGCTTCGACCGTCTGGGACCTGGAGCGTCAGGTGCGCTTTGCCGCGGGTTTGCTGGTTCTGACGGGAGTGGTGCTGGGATTCACGGTGAGTGAGAATTTCTTTTACCTGTCGGGCTTTGTCGGAGCAGGACTTGTGTTTGCCGCTTTGACGAACACCTGCGGGATGGGGATGCTGCTCGCGAGAATGCCCTGGAACAAGCGGCAGGCCGTGTGCTGCGCGGCGGCCTCGCCCAAAGCGCCAGGAAACGGATCGCGTTCTTGAAGCTGATCATCGTCGGAGGCGTTGCCGGGGGCGCGTCCTGCGCCGCGCGGGCCAGGAGGCTGGATGAGTCGGCGGAGATCGTGCTGCTTGACCGAGGGCTTTACGTATCGTTCGCCAATTGCGGCTTACCCTATCTGGTGGGAGATGTGATCAAGGATGAGAAGTCCCTGCTGGTCGCGACCCCTCAGCTCTTCCGCGACCGGTTCAATATCGATGTCAGAACACAGAGCGATGTGCTTCAGATCGACCGCGAAGGCCGTTCGGTCGAGATCAAAGACCTGAAGACCGGGCGCGTGTACCGGGAATCTTATGATGCCTTGGTCCTGTCTCCCGGCGCCGCGCCGATCCGCCCGCCGCTGCCGGGCATTGATTTGCCCGGCATTTTTGCGTTAAGAACTATTCCTGACAGCCGTCATATCCTCAAATGGATTGCCCAAAAAAATGTCCGTGACGCCGTCATCGTCGGCGGCGGTTTTATCGGACTTGAGATGGCGGAGAACCTCACCGGCGCCGGCATACGGACCTCCATCCTCGAAATGCAGGAGCAGATCCTGCCGCCTTTTGACGGCGATATGGTGCGAAGCCTCGAAGAGCATCTGAAGAGCCGCGGGGTCACGCTGCATCTGGGCGACGCGCTCACCGGTTTTGAATTGCCCGCGGACGGCAGGCTCATCGTCAATGCCAAATCCGGACTTAAACTGTCTGCTGACCTTGTGATCCTCTCGATCGGCGTGAAGCCCGAGACAGCGCTCGCTCAGGGTTGCGGACTGGAGATCGGCGCGCGCGGCGGTATTCGGGTGGATGACGGGATGCACACGTCGGATCCGCGAATCTGGGCCGTTGGTGACGCGGTAGAGAAAAAAGATTTTATGACCGGAGAGTGGGCCGCGGTTCCGCTGGCTGGGCCGGCCAACCGTCAAGGCCGGGTCGCGGCGGACAATATCTTTGGGCGCAAGTCGGTCTTCCGGGGCGTCCAGGGGACAGCGGTCTGCAAAGCATTTGACCAAGTCGCCGCGCTGACGGGGTTGAGCGAAAAAGCGCTGACCCGCGCCGGCCGCGCTTACGAAAAAATTTACCTGCATCCGGGGCATCACGCCGGATACTTTCCGAACGCCAAACCGATCCACCTCAAAGTGATCTACGCGCCGGATGACGGACGCATCCTCGGAGCGCAGGCCGTCGGCGAAGAAGGAGTTGATAAGCGTATCGATGTTATCGCCATGGCGATACAGATGGGTGCCACGGTGCATGACCTGGAAGAGGCGGAATTGTGTTATGCGCCGCAATTTGGGGCCGCCAAGGACCCCGTCAATATCGCGGGGATGATCGCCGGAAACGCGCGGAACGGCGACGCGCCGATCACTCACTGGAATCAGTTGGCGGGCGGAAGTGATTTGTTGTTGGATGTGAGGGATTTGGAGGAGTACGATAGTGGACATGTTCCCGGCGCCGTCAACATGCCCTTGAATCAGGTGAGGGCGCGGATGGGTGAATTGCCGAAGCATCGTCCCATCCGCGTTTATTGCGCGGCGGGGCAGCGCGGCTACTATGCGGTTCGGGCGCTGAGGCAGCATGGTTACGACGCGTCCAATATAAGCGGAGGGATACAGATGTACCATCAGTCACTTGAGACCAGCCGATGAGCATCTGGTCCAGGACCGCCGGTTTTTTGATGGCGGCGGGCATTGTCCTGGGGGCATTCGGAGCGCACGCCCTTAAGGGATCTTTGGATCCGAAGATGATGGAAGTCTATCACACGGCTGTTTTTTACCAGCTGGTCAACGCCGCCGGTCTTCTGGCTGTTTCTGGTATTTGGGGGCGGACACCCTCCCGATTTGCGGGCGCCGCCGGCATGGCGATCACGGCTGGTATCCTGGTTTTTTCGGGCTCACTCTACCTTATGGCTTTGTCTGGACTGCGCTGGCTGGGCGCGGTGACGCCGATCGGCGGCGTGCTTTTGATCGGCGGATGGATCGGGTTTGCGCTGACGCGAGATAGGGAGGGGGAATGACGGAGTATGATCTTGGACCCCAGCCGCTAGAAGCGGTGATGCAGCGTTTTGAACTGACATCCGTCATGCTGGTCGAGTCCTCCACTCAGCAGCTAAGCTTCAAAATGGTTCAAAAAGGCCGTAAAGGCCGCCGCCTGACTCCCAATATACGGAAAAAAATTCTGGCAGCGGTTCGCGCGTGCATTCCGGATGCGGAAGTCGGCTCCAAGATCACGCTGAAGGATCTGTTCAACTATGATTGAG
>JAGOUK010000115.1 GCA_018061225.1 Candidatus Omnitrophota bacterium
ATGAACTTCCAACCTTGTCATGGAAAGGCCACATATCCTCAAAACAATACCACTCTTCCGGAGATTCGGCGATCATGGACTCCAATAATTCCGCCAACTGCTGCTGAATGGCTAATACGGAGTCGGTCCGATCGGAAGCGGCCGGCGCATCAATACGGCCGTGTATCGTGAGCAAAGGATGCTTCGTATCCCCTTGCATAAATCGAAGTGACGCCGCGAGAATGGGCGCGCCGGTCCGCGCGCAAAGACGCGCGGGCCCTTGAGGCAGCTTCGTCTGTCGGCCGAAGAAATTCGCGGTCAACCCCGCCGATCCGAATCTCCGATCCGCGACCACGCCCAAAACCCCGCCCTGCCTCAAAACAGAAATACAACGGAACGCGGACGTAGAGGCGCTTAGCGTTTTAAGACCAAACCGTTCGCGATGACGCTCGTAGAGCGCCGCTGCTCCGGCCGCGGGCGGAGATGCCAGCGCGGTCAGCGGATACCCGCGGCTGGCCAAAGCCAGCGCGCCTAATTCCCAGCCGCCCAAATGCGCCGACGCGAGGATCACGCCATTATTTTCGGCGATCGCGCGGTCCAAGATATCGAGTCCTTCAAAGCGGAGATTGGGAAGCGCCGCGTCCCCTGCCTTACGATCCCTTGTTTCATATAGGAGAGCGGCGCAGGCGCGCCCAAAGTTGAGATAGACGTGACGAGCAGCGTTTTTGACGCGGGAGGATGCCGGACTTTGCCTCAGAACCGCCGAGAGGTTATTGCGGACGCCCGCCCGCTCTCGCAGCTTGAGGGCATGCGCCGTAAGAGCCGCGGCATCCGCAATACCGTTACCGACAACCCGGGGAACCAGACGTGAAACACCATACGCGGAAAAGTAGGCCGCGGAGCGCCAGAATCGTCCAGGCGGCGCATCCATTGCGGTCGGATGCGTATGATTAATGTGCTTCTGTGAGGGGTGCGGAAGAAGATCGGGATTCACGGACGTTCCGCATGAGTGAGCGAAGTTTTACAAAGGAATCTTTCGCATGGTAAGAACTTCTGACGAAAGGCCCGCTTTCCACTAGCTCAAAGCCCATTTGTTCTGCCTCGGACCGATACTCATCAAATTCTTCAGGGGTGACAAAACGTTCCACAGGGCAGGCTGTGCGATCCGGCTGCAGATATTGACCAAGCGTCAGCATGCGGCAACCCGCATCCCGCAGATCCGCCAGCATTTGCAAGACCTCCTCGCGCGTCTCACCCAAACCCAGCATCGCGCCGCTTTTCGTAATGCGATCCGGAGCGCTTTGACGCATTCTCTTCAAAAGATTTAAAGACAAGTCATAACCGCCCTGCGGCCGCACGCGCTTGTGAATGGATCGGGTGGTTTCGATATTGTGGTTGAAAATATCAATGGGAAGTTTTATGAGCGCGGCCACAGCGCGTTCTTGATCGCGCTTGAAGTCCGGTGTCAGTACCTCAAGAATAAGATTCGGAACTCTCGCGCGAAGCGCTCGCGCGACTAGCTCAAAATGGCCGAGCCCCTCATCCTCCAAATCGTCGCGCGTCACCGAGGTCACCACAACATGCTCAAGCCCAAGCCGATGAACCGCTTCCGCCAAGTTGGCGGGTTCAGCCGGATCGGGGGGAAGAGGCTTGCCGGGCGCGACTGAGCAGTAATGGCAATTCCGGGTGCAGCGGTCGCCAAGAATCATGAAAGAGGCAGTTTTTTGGGAATAACATTCATTGCGGTTGGGACAGCGGCCGCTCTCGCAAATGGTGTTTAGGCTAAGGTCGCCGATCAGGGCATCGGTTTGGGCGGCCTGGTGGCCTGACGAGAGGCTTTTGCGAAGCCATTCGGGCAGACGCGCGGGCTGAACTCCAAAACGTCTTGTTTCCGGACGATCATCCCACTTGGACGCAATCGTCGGTGCGCCTGGCTTAAAAACAGTGTGATTGGGTGTGGACGGGCCGTCCGATTCGACTTGCTTCATGGGTTTATTGTATCCCAATCGATAAAAATAACTCGGATTTGAGAAAGGGCGGAGTCGTTGGGGTCGGCATGTTTCATGGAACAACCGCCGACCCCATAAGAGAATGTCCGCTATTTGCGAGAAATCGCTTTCATGCGGGCAATGATCGCGTCCGCCATTTCACGCGTTCCCACTGCCGTCGGATCGTTTTTTGCTTCCTTCAGATCGTAGGTTACGTCTTTTCCCTCGGCCAATACGTCATCAACGGCTTGCTCCAGAAGGTCCGCTTTCTTAGGCTCATTCATATAGCGAAGCATCAAAACCGCCGACAAGATCAACGCGGTTGGGTTCATCCGGTTCTGACCGGCATATTTGGGAGCAGAGCCATGCGTGGCTTCAAAAACAGCAATATCATGTCCGATGTTGGCGCCCGGAGCAACTCCCAACCCTCCGATCAGACCCGCGCAAAGATCAGAAACGACATCTCCGTACAGGTTCGGAAGCACCAGAACGTCGTATTCATGAGGACGCTGAACAAGCTGCATGCACATATTGTCGACGATGCGGTCATTGAACTCTACTCGGCCCGCGTATTCCTGAGCCACTTCCTGGCCGGCCTTAAGAAAAAGACCGTCTGTGGCTTTCATGATGTTCGCTTTATGAACCGCGGTGACTTTCTTGCGGCCATGCGACAGGGCATGCTCGAAGGCGTACTTAAAAATCGCCCTGCTCGCGCTCACGGATATGGGCTTGATGCTAATCGCGGAATCCGGATTAATTTTCTTCTTCGAAAGATCTTCAATCGAATGAATGATGCTCTTGGCTTCCGGTGTTCCCTCAAAAAATTCGATGCCGGCATAGAGATCTTCGCTGTTCTCGCGGACGATGGTGATGTCCACGTCCTTGAAGGGGCTGCGGATACCGGAGTAGATCTTGCACGGACGCAGACAAGCGTAAAGCTTAAGTTCTTTTCTCAGCGCGACATTCACGGAACGAATCCCAGTGCCGATAGGCGTTGTGATGGGCCCCTTGATGGCGATTCGATTCTTGCGGATTGAGTTCAAAACGGATTCAGGGAGGGGTGTGCCCTCTTTCTTCATCACTCCTTCGCCGGCATCCAATATCTCCCACTCGATCCCCACGCCGGTCGCATCAACGCAGCGCCGCATCGCCTCAGAAAGTTCAGGGCCCACTCCGTCGCCTGGAATCAAAGTTACTTTACGCATGACTGTTCCCCCGTTGTGCTGATCTTAAATCTTCGACACGAATGCTTGGATACGCTTCATTCCTTCGTCAATGTCCGCCACCGAAGCGGCAAAGCTCAGGCGCACTCCGTCCGGAGAACCGAAGCCTTCGCCCGGTATCGCCGCCACAAAATGCTCTTCAAGGAGACGTTGGCAAAACTGCGCGGGCTTAAGCCCCGTCTTGGCAACGGACATAAAGAGATAAAAAGCCCCTTCGGGAATGAAGGGGTCTAAATTCTGGATTTGCCGCGCGTGATTGACGATGCGATCACGCTTTGCGGTGAATTGCTGATTCAGCTGAGCGATGTATTCCGCTCCAAATGAAAGCGCGACGATCGCCCCCTTCTGAGAAAGGGTGACCGGATTTGAGGTTGAATGATCTTGAAGCATACCCATCGCGCGCGCAAGCTTATGGTGGGTCGCCGAATAACCGATACGCAGACCTGTCATCGCATAGCTCTTAGAGACGCCGTTCACAATGGCAACGTGATTCTCCCAGCCCTTTCCGATGAGCTGCGCGACCGAGACGTGCTCCCTGCCGTCGTACACGTAGTATTCATAAATTTCGTCGGATATAGCGTAGAGATTTTTACTGACTAATAGCTTGGCGATCGCCTCAAGCTCCTGACGGGAAAGCACCGCGCCCGTCGGATTGGATGGGCTATTGAGAATCACCAATTTTGTCCGGGGAGTCAAGGCTCTCTCGATCAAATCAGCTGTCATGTGGTAACCGTTCATAGAAGTATCCACCAAGACAGGATTTCCGCCGGCCAAGTGGATCATCTCAGGATAGCTGACCCAAAAAGGCGTGGGCACGAGGACATCGTCGCCGGGGTTCACTAACGCCTGGATAAGATTGTAGAGGGAATGCTTGGCTCCGCAGGAGACGGTGACTTGGGAATTTTCAACCGTTAGACCCTGGTCGCGCAAAAACTTCTTGGCGACCGCGGCTTTGATCTCGGGAGTGCCGGAAGTGGCGGTGTAACGGGTGTAGCCCTGATCAAGGGCCTGAACCATTGCTGACCGTATCGGCTCAGGGGTAGCGAAGTCAGGTTCGCCGGCGGCAAGACTGACCACCGGCTTCCCCTGGCTCTTCAGCTCATTGGCCTTAGCGGTGATAGCGAGCGTCGAGGACGGATGGATGAGATCCATCCTCGAGCTCGTCATGAATTCCCCCGGCTTAGCAGCGCTCGCGGGAGCCACCGTCAAACTATTCCTGGCCCTTGCGCTTGAAGAACTTCTTCAGATTCTGAACGAAGTTTTCCTTTTTCTCCCCGGACTTCTCGCCTTCCGAAGAAGAGTCAATCACTTCCGGATCTTCTGCTGTGCCGCGCGCGGATTTTTTTGTTTCCGCGGCGGATGAAGCGGCGATAGCGGTTGAACCCTTTTCAGCGGCTGCCTTCTTAGCTTTGGATGGCTTCACCGGAACCTGTTTTTTATCAACGAGTTCCAAAATCGCCATCGGAGCGCCGTCGCCTTTTCTGAAGTCCAAGTGCAGAACGCGGGTATAACCACCCTTACGGTCCTTGAACAGCGGTGCCAGCTCGGTGAAAAGCCGGCGAACCAAGGTGCGGTCTCCCAATATCTTAAATGCTTCACGACGGGAATGGACAGTGTCCGCCTTCCCGAGAGTGATCATTTGGTCAGCCAATCCTTGCGCGGCTTTGGCCTTCACGTGCGTGGT
>JAGOUK010000116.1 GCA_018061225.1 Candidatus Omnitrophota bacterium
ATATTGGCATATCTTTGACGCGACCAACGGGTACACGGCCATCAAAACAGAAACCTTCCGTCAGCTCGAGCACCATCATTTGCCGAAGGGGTATTTTTTTGAAACAGGATTACTTTTTGAACTTCGTCTCGTTGAAGCAAAGATCGTGGACGTCGCCATCCCGGCGGTCTATGAAGGGGAAAAAAGCCATATTCGCAGCCACGCGATCACCATCCAGTTTCCATTGCTGCTCATTCGTGGATGGTGCTGGAAGATCTACCGCCGCCACTTCCGTCGGCCCAAGCGCGCGGTCTAAAAAACGATCTTAAATATAGCCGAGCCTATTTGGCCGGCGCTGTCTGACCGACATGCTCGGTCAAAAAGTTGGCGATTAGCGAGGCGCTGAACGGCCAGGCGTACTCAAACTGGATGTTTGGGAACTTTTTGCGGGCTTCCTCGATCTCGGCCGGGATTTCTTCCTCAGCGTGATTCCCGCCCCTCGTCATCATGGCGGTGACGATCACGACGCGTGACGCGTTTTTTTGAGCGGCCATTGAGAACGCTTCCTGCAAACTGGGCCAGCAAAATTCGTTGTACCCGAGAATAACTTCATTGCCGCTCGACCGCTGCATCTCAGCGGCAATTTCGGTCGCAGCCGTGTGATAAGGGTCATTCTGCGGAGTGCGCTGCCATTTGCGCATCTTTAGATCCAGCGCATCGTGACGAACGCGCTGCTCGGCCGTGAGTCCGCCGGAATCCGCCTGAGAATGAAGTTTGAGAAACTCCCGCTTCTCCTCGAGAGGATAGTCCTTGGGGGTCATGCCGTGCATTGCCAAAACCAGTATTGTCTTCATGCCATTAATCTCCCAATAAGTTACGGAACGCGGAGTCCACGTCCGGGTATTTAAATTTAAAGCCGGTGTCCATAAGCTTCCTCGGGAGCGCCCGCTGACCCTCAAGAACAATCTGAGCCGACTCCCCCATCAAAAATTTGAGCGCAAACCCGGGCACCGGCAGCCAGGAGGGCCGTCCGAGCACCCGCCCCAGCGACGCGCAGAATTCTTTCATCGGTACTGGATTTGGCGCGGTGACATTCACGGGTCCGCTCAAATCACGATGCTCCAAGACATGCATGATAGCCAGGACGGCATCCTCACGGTGAATCCAGGGCACGACTTGCCTGCCGGAACCTAAAGGTCCGCCGAATCCCGAGCGAAAAGTCGGTATAAATTTTGTTAAGGCGCCGCCCTCGGTAGCGAGCACCACGCCAAATCGCATGCACGCGGTCCGAATTCCAAATTGCGCCGCGGTTTCTGCAACTTTCTCCCATTGGACGCATGTCTCGGCCAAAAAGCCCTTCCCCGACCGATGCAGCTCCGTCACCGGCTCATCCGGCGGAAGATCTCCGTAATACCCCACCGCGGATGCGGTGATCAAAACCTTAGGCGGATCCGCCGCTCGAACCGCTGCCTGAACCAGCGCCTGCAGGGGCCGCACGCGGCTCGCGAGAAGTTCGCGTTTACGCTCGTCAGTCCACTTCGCATCCGCGATGCCGGCTCCGGACAAATTGATAATCACCTTTGCCGTCTCCGCTTCAACCGCCCAATCTCCCACCGTCCTGGCATCCCATCCGATGAGCCGCAGTCTTTCATGACGGAGCCGGGACTCAGCCGGACGGCGGGTCAAAAGACAAACCTGATGGCCCGCGGCAAGCAAATGCTCGACCAGCCGCGTCCCAATCAGCCCCGTTCCTCCGGCGATTAATATTTTTGTCATTTGATGTGACTGCCTTTTGTTTGATGTGTGCCCATTATAGCACCGGGACTGACAAAATCTTTCCCGACTCTTGAAAATCAGTTATTTGTAATGTATGCATAGTTTTAGATAGTAATGCATAGAATACAATGCAAATAACAACATTTGATACACTAAAGTTAGATATCACAAAATTCAGACTAGCGCTGATCTCAATCCCCTTAGCGATAGTCCTCAGCCAGCTTATTTTGCCCAGCACTTTTGACTCGCGCGCCTTCACCCCGATACAGATACAGACCGCTCCCCGCCTTCAAATCCATTCGAATGACATCAAGCTTCTTTGGGCCCTAAACCGCCAGGAGGCCAGCGGCCGATCTCAAATCCACTCCCGATACGAGCCGGGATTCTACCGCCGCTACATCCGCGGCAATAAAAAATACAAAGCGCTCGAAACCCAGTACGGCGCGCGCGCCATTGCATCATCCTACGGCCCGTGGCAGATCATGTATCTTACGGCCTATGACATGGGCTACCGAGGCAAACCCCAAGCCCTCAGCGAAGCGTCGGTGTCCCTGCCCTATGTTCTTAAGTATTTGGATTTTTTGAGAAAAAAACTCGGCAACAACGAGCGGGCCGTCATCAGCGCCTACAATGCCGGCCTCGGCGGCGTCGGCAAAAACCCAACCTACACATCCAAAGTCATCGCCTACCTCCAAAAAGCCCCTGACACCTGGTCCGTCCACGGCACGACCTGACCCCGGTTCGCCGGAGCTATGGATTATGGAATCGGGTGGGGTCCGGAGACAGGGGTCTTCGCAGGGCTTTTTGTCCGACGAGGCGTCCCCGCCGAGGAGGACAAAGGAGTCGGCGCGCCTAGTCTTAGACAGCGCGCCGACGGCTCTGCCCGGAGAAGACCCCTGTCTCCGGACAACCTACCCGGTCGATTTCATTCCGAAGGAGATGCCGTTCGTGGTGAGGAGCAGGACTTCGCCGATCTCATTCCTCGTCTCCTCGCTCAACCGCTCGTACCCCGCGTCCCGGATCTTGGAGAGATACCGCAGCTGGATAAAATTTAGAGGATCCACGTAAGGATTACGAAGTTTGATCGACGCGTCGAGCACCTGCGACCTTTCGAGAAGACGCCGCTGGCCGGTGATCTGAAGCACCTTTTCGACGGAGCGCCGGTATTCGGTCTGAAGCCGTTTGTGAATGTCTTCGCGCAGACGGGTGTCTTCCACCAGCTGCGCGTACAGTCCGGCAATATAGAGATCCGCTTTGGCGAGTGAAATCTGAACATTGTCGATCAGTGATTTAAAATAAGGCCATTCCGCGTACATGATCTTAAGCTGCTTGAGCCCGCCGCTCTTAGGGTCGCGAATAAATTGATCGAGCGCCGCGCCGACCCCGTACCACGAAGATACGATGTAGCGTGACTGCACCCAGCTGAACACCCAGGGTATGGCCCTCAAGTCCTCGATCTTCCTCGAAGTCTTGCGTTTGGCGGGTCTTGATCCGATCTTGGTCATCGCGATCACCTGAATCGGCGTTGCCTGATAATAAAAATCCAAAAAATGCTCGGTTTCAAAAATAAGCGCGCGGTAATATTTGTGGGATGCGGCGGAGAGGTACTCAGCCTTGCTCTCCCATTCCCGGGTCTGAGGAGTGGTCTCGCGGGGCTTAGAAGCGATATTCGTCCAGGCCACGGCGGTGATCAGCTGCTCGATATTTCGGGCGGCGATGGTCGGGTGTGTGTACTTCTGTGACACCACCTCCCCCTGCTCTGTGATCTTAATGCGTCCGCCAAAGGCGGCGAAAGGCTGCGCCAAAATAGCCCGGTGCGACGCCCCGCCGCCGCGATCGACGGTTCCGCCTTTTCCATGAAAGAATCTGAGCTCGACTTTGTGCCGCCGCGCCGTTTCGGCGAGATTTTTTTGAGCCAGATACAACTTCCAGTTGGCCGTCAGATATCCGCCGTCCTTATTAGAATCGGAATACCCGAGCATGACTTCCTGTAGATTACCGCGCGAAGCGACATAGGATTGATAGATCGGGATGCTAAAAAGACGGTCCATGATAATCGGCGCGGCCGCGAGCGCGTCGATCGTTTCGAACAGCGGGACGATACCGATGCGCGATTCCTTCACTTGATAATTTTGGACCTCAACCAGGCCGGTCAGCTTACACAAAAAGAAAAAGCCCAAAAGGTCCGACGCTTTTTCGGACATGGAGATCAGGTAATTCTCCACCATGCCTTTATAAGACTTTTCGGACATCTCCCGGATAGTCTTGAGCTGCTCGAGGATGTCGGCCGCGTCCGCGGAAAGCTCCCGCGGAATCTTATGAAGGTCCTTCTCGAGAATCTGTTTGATCAGCTCCTCTTCGTCGGGCTCCTCGCCGAGAATCTCGCGCACCGCCGAACGGATCTTGGAGCTATGATCCCGAAAGTCCAAAAATGCCATGTGAAAACCAAAAACGCGGACCTGATCGATCAAGCGCTGCAGGTCTCCGCCGGCCGCGTGCGATCCTCGGTTGGCCTTTAGGCTTCGGGTGATCACCTCCAGGTCCTTGGCAAAATTTTCGGATGATGCGTACCCATGATCGTTCTCAGCAAAAGTATTTTCGAGCTTTTTATGGATCAGGGAGAACTTCTTGCGGTAGATTTCATTGGTTTCGTACCGCTTCATTTCCTCAGCCAGATCCGGAAGCTGGGCGCAATCTTCGGCAATGGACTTTGTGAGCTCGTCCGAAACAGGAATGCGGATGGCGGACTGACTGAAGCGTCGGATGAGTTCTTCCACCTGTTCGAGGTAAGTCTCAAACATCACCTTCCGGTGCTTCTGCGCGGTCCGCCGCGTAATGTCGCACGTGACAAAAGGGTTGCCGTCTCGGTCGGCGCCGACCCAGGACCCAAAACGAATCATCGGAGCGGCGTCAAAGGCGCGGCCCGGGTACACGTGAGCGAATTCCTGACGAAGTTTTTCATGAATCGCCGGCACCAGCTTGAGAATGGTCCGCTTAAAATAAAAGCAGGTCTG
>JAGOUK010000117.1 GCA_018061225.1 Candidatus Omnitrophota bacterium
ATCTGATACACCCGCTCGATCGTCAGCTCCTGTTTATTGTTATGACCCACCAAAATAAGCCTCGACTTGCGGACGCCAAAAGTGCTCATGAGCACCTCCGAAACGTCGATGAAGACGTCTAAGAATTCCAACGCCCGCGACATCTCCTTGACCTTGTCGTACATATGCGAAACCTGAGCGATTTCGCTTTGAAGCACTGACACCCGCTCATCACGCTCGGCCACCTCCCGGTTGTAATCGCGGGACTTGGCCTCGATCACGGTGATCTCCTCGCGCATGTTCTGACGGTTCACGGCCACCCATCTCAGCGCCTTCTGTGCCATCCGGTACGTCAGCGCGATACCGAGCGCGTACAGGATCCAGACGAACGGGTCCATGCCCGCGAAGAGATACGCGGAAATGATCGCCAAGATACCAATAGCGACCAGAAGCACCCGGGCCGAACGCGACGAAACCAGATCCGGCTGGAAGAACAAAAAGAACAAAAGGCCTTGGATCGCGAGATAAGTCCACATCTTAAGCGACCACCCGATTGCGGCCCGAACGCTTCGCCTGATAAAGGCGCTCGTCGGCTTTTTGGATCAATTCGTCCCGCGTGACCCCGTCCGATGGGTACTGCGCGACACCAAAAGACATGGTGATGGTTCTCGTCTCGCGCCGGAGCTTGAAGGGCTTTGCTTCAATCGAAGCCCTTAGCGCTTCGGCGACCACAGCGGCTTCCGCCGCCGACTTCTGAGGCAAAATAATAATGAACTCTTCGCCGCCGTATCTCCCGACAATGTCCGTCGGGCCGGTGCCGGCCCGCAACAGATCGGCGACATTTCGAAGAACAAAATCCCCCGCCGTGTGACCGAACTCGTCGTTGTATTTTTTAAAGTGATCGATATCCGCCATGATGATGGAGAAAGGCGTCGAGTGCCGCGCTGACCGCTGGATTTCTTCGGTGACGCGCTCCTGCACGTATCGGAGCAGGTAGCAGTCGGTCAGGCTGTCGATGATCGAAAGTTCGCGGGTTTTTTGATAGAGCAGAATATTGCGGATCACCACGGCGCTCAAATCCGCGACGATGTCCATGAGCCGCAGATCGTCGGTCTGGAACATCCCCGGCTCTTCGGAGGTGAGCCGCAACACTCCGCAAACCGTGGATTTGGACACCAGAGGGACCGCGCATAGCGAGCGATCCAGTGAATGCTCAGAGGCATCCTTCAGAAAACGAAAGTCCGTTCGGATGTCTTCGATCAGCAACGGCTGAGACCGCTTAATCACCCAATCATCAAACTCATTGCCGCGCTTGGCCTTCTCCTCGCCGCCCCTGCGGTTCATTTGAGCGATGAGGCCCAGTCCTTCCGAGGATTCTTCGCTCACGTAGAGAAGCACGCGGTCCGCTTCGGGCACCAGTCCCGCCACTTCCTGCACGATGATACGGCCGGTGGCTTCCAAGTTATCCGCGGATTTCAAGTGATCCGAGAACTCACGCATGTACTGAAGGCGCTCAAGTTTGCGTGACAGCGCCGCCAACAAACGTGAGCGCTCTTCCAGTGCTTTTTGAGCGAGGTTCAAGCTTTCTTGGATCCTGTCCCTCTCCATCATCTTGGCGAGTTTTTCGCGGCCGATCTTGTCGGTGATGTGCTTGAGCCACAGATAAAGCAGCGCAACCGTTACGATGTGAACCCCCATCCCCGGCTCGCCGAGGTCCAACATCAGGTACGCGGCCAAAAGCGCGACAATGGCCGCAAAAACAATGAAGAGGATGCGGCCGCACAGGAACCAGGTTAGGATCAGGATGATATTCGAAAGATACAGGTCGACGAGAATGATCTGGCGGGCAAAGTCGAAGTCTTTTTCAAGAATCGGAAGGTAGGAAAAAAACAGCGCGCTCCAGACCAGAAATGCCGCGATCGGAAGGAAGAATGAGGGGATGAGCGAAACCCTCGGCGCCATTATTTAAGCCGCTATCAAACGATCGTGGCTTCGGTGTCGGCGTCGAAGAAATGGCCGCGGTTAACGTCAAAGACCATGTCGATGTCCGTGTTTGTGTCCACCTGGACCTGGCCCGAAACCCGCGCGATGAAGTTGACGGTTCCCCGCTTCATATAAACAAAAGTCTCGGAACCCATAGGCTCAACGATCTCGCAGACCGCTTTGATGATATTGCGCGGATTCGTGTCCGAAATAAAGAGTTTGTCGTAGATATCCTCCGGGCGGATCCCAAAGAGGATGGGCTTTTCGGCATAGGAGGCCAATTTTTTCTCCCACTCTTCGGGGACGCTGAGCTTCAAGTCTCCGGTCGCAAACACAAGTCCCGTGCCGGCTTTATGAAGCGTGCCTTTGAGAATGTTGATGGGCGGTGATCCGATGAATTCTGCCACAAATTTGTTCTTCGGATGACGGTAAAGCTCCTGCGGCGTCGCCACTTGCTGAATCTCGCCGTCCTTCATGACCACGATGCGGTTTCCGAGCGTCATGGCTTCCGTCTGATCATGCGTCACGTAAATCATCGTGGTCTTCAGTCGGTTGTGGAGCTTGTTGATCTCCATCCGCATCTGAACGCGCATTTTGGCATCCAGATTTGAGAGCGGTTCGTCGAACAAAAAGACGATCGGCTTACGAACAATGGCCCGGCCCACCGCGACGCGTTGACGCTGCCCGCCGGATAATTCTTTTGGCTTGCGGTCCAAAAAGCTGTTCAGCCCCAAAATATCCGATGCTTCTTTCACCCGCGCTTCGATCTCATGCTTCGGAAAGCTCCGGAGCTTGAGCGCGAAAGCCATATTTTCTTTGACGGACATATGAGGATACAGCGCGTAGTTTTGAAACACCATCGCGATGTTGCGGTCTTTGGGCGGAACATCGTTGACGAGCTTGTCCCCGATATAAATCTTGCCTTCCGAGATCTCTTCAAGTCCGGCGATCATGCGGAGCAGCGTTGACTTGCCGCAGCCGGAGGGACCGACGAGAACGAGAAGCTCGCCCTTTTCGATGCCGAGGCAGCAGGACTTCACGGCCTTCACGCCGTTGGCATAAATCTTGGAAACATCAACCAGGCTGACCTGAGACATGTCGGAGTGTCCTATCTGCTTTTCTTCCGCGGGGCGGAACGGGAAGTTGCGGGGTGGCGTTTCAGCATCGCGGCAAAATACGCGAGGCGCGACTTAAGATCACGGCGGTGGATCACCTGGTCCAGCCAGCCGTGTTCCAGCAAAAATTCTGAAGTTTGAAACCCGTCGGGCAGCTTCTGCCGAATGGTTTGCTCGATCACGCGCGGACCGGTGAATCCGATGAGAGCCCTGGGTTCCGCGACGACCAGATCCCCGAGCGATGCGTAACTGGCCATGATCCCGGCCATCGTCGGATTCGTCAGAACCGATATAAAAAGCTGACCGGCCGTGTTGTGGCGGGCCAATGCCGCGGAGGTCTTGGCCATCTGCATGAGCGAGAGCGCCCCTTCGTACATACGGGCGCCGCCGCCGGATCCCGAAACAATGATCACCGGCAGGCGCTTCTGCGTTCCCACTTCGATCATGCGGGTCAACTTTTCACCCACCACCGAACCCATGGATCCCATAATGAACCGCGAGTCGGTCACGCCCAAGGCCACTTTTTGACCTTCCATCTCTGCAAGACCGGTCACCACGGCATCACGTAGGCCTGTGCGGGCGCGTTCTTCTTCAAGTTTGTCCACATAGGCTTTGGGGCCTTGAAATTTGATGGGGTCGAGCGACCGGACATCCAGATCCATTTCGTCAAAAGTCCCGGCATCCGCGAGACTTTCCATCCGCTCATAGGCGCCGAGCGTCATGTGATGATCACACTTGGGACAAATGCGAAGATTTTCTTCCAGCGCTTTGTTGTAGATGATTTCGGAGCAGGCGTCGCACTTGGTCCAAAGCCCCTTAGGAATGTCCTTTTTTCGATCGCTTTTGGCGGTCGAAATCTTTACATTCTCAAGCGAGTCGGACTGCGGTTTGGGTTGTGTTTCTGCCATGAGTGGAGCGATATTTATCATTTTTATAATCCGTGGATATTAGCATAAGACCCCCTATGCTTCAAGGAAACTTAAGCCCGTTTATTATATTTGTTCGGTTAACTTATCTTGACAATCGGACCGTGCTATTAGGGCAGATGGGCAATATGCACGACGGGGGATGCCTGAGGCTTGCCGATCAGATAGCCCTGCCCCAGATCAACCCCCGCGTTCTTCAAATAATTCCACTCCAATTCCGTTTCGATCCCCTCGGCAATAGTGAGAGCGTCCATGCTCTTAGCAAATACGGACAATGACAAAACAATTTTGCGTTTTGCTTCTGTATCGTGAATGTCCCGTATGATCGATTTGTCTAATTTGATAAAATTAGGCTTGAGCTCAGCGGCCTCCCGCAGACTGACCGCTCCTCCGCCGGCGTCATCTAAAGCCAGCTGAACTCCCCTCGCCCTCAACCCTTCCATCACCCGCATCAATTGCAGTGACTGGCGAACCAGCGACTGCTCGGTAATCTCAATAACAATTCTGCGGGTATCAAACCACCCTTGTCCCCAAATATGCTCCAAACTCTCCTGGTCCAACAGCGTCTCACGGTTCAGGTTTACAAAAATCTTGGTTTGGGGCGGGAGCGCGGATGCGCATCGCAGCGCATTCACCGCGCAGGCGACGTCGAGTTCTCGGATAAGATCCGCTTCACGGGCCGCCTGAAACATCTTCACCGGATCGATCCATTTTCCATCCGGCCCCGGAAATCTCGACAGCGCTT
>JAGOUK010000118.1 GCA_018061225.1 Candidatus Omnitrophota bacterium
GCTGCAACGGGAATCGGATTTGATTGAGCAGGACGTGTATTCCAAGCTGCTGCAAGGCGAGGATACCAATCGACTCCATCAATTGGATCAATATTTGAGCCTGTTGGGATCGGCGATATTGCTGCGTTTGGACAGCGGACAGTCAGCCGCACTTGGCGCTGGAGTCCGCGCTTTTCCATCCCGTCATGCGCTCGCGTGGTTGAATCGTCAACTGGCAGACCGGGACCTGGAAAGGTATTGGGTGCCGTATGACCGCCGCGTGGATAGAGCGCTTCGGTTTGTCCGCAAGTTTTACTCTTTGGCCGCGGATCGTGACAAGACTTTTGTCCGTAAGGTGGACGAGGCAATGATGGCCGGCGGTCAGTCGGCAGCGTTCTTTATCGCGGGGGGATATCACTCGTCCCGGATCACGCGGATGCTGGCCGAGTTGGGCTACTCGGTCGTGACCGTCACGCCGATGACAGACCAGGAGACGGACTGGAAGACTTACGAGCGCGTTTTGCTTCCCGAATTAAACAATAAGCTGTCTGCTCAATCCAATCATTTGTCCCACATCCGTCAGGCCCCCGCAGCCAAGGAGCTCGGCGCCCGATTGGCCGGGATGGCCAAACAAAGATCCGCGGCCTATGGGCAGATCGCCCATATGATCGACCGACTTCCGGCATCCGATGCAGCCGGAGGCCGTACGCCTTCCGCCGCGCGGATGTCGTCGGCGCAAACGGATCACCTGCAGAAGTACCGGTACTTCGGAGAGTGGAAGTATTCACTCACGGCCGAAGAATGGGGGCTGCTTCGCGCTTACAACGGTTGGGGGCTGCAAGGCGGCAAGCCGATCGATCCCCGAAGCGACGTGATCCCGAATGCGGAGGAACGGTTCATGGACCGTGTCTACAAAGAAAAAGCCGCCCGCTTAAGGCGGGTGAACCCTGGTGAATATGCTGATCTCGTCGCACAGACGGTAGCGAAAATGGATCTATTGCTGGATCGTCTGCAGGGGGCTCAAAGTAATCCCGGAAAAGCGATGACGGCGAGTTGGCTTCTGGACGAACCGGAGACTCCCTATTTGACCCTGCTCGCTGTTCTTAAAAGTTGGCGGGACGAGGGCTCTGATGGGCGGGTTGCTTGGATCGTGCTGGGCCATGCTTACGGAGTCGGGCGGCACCGCTCTTCCACGCGGGGCCTTATTGATGATGTCAACGCGAGTCTCCGACTCGAGAAAGAAGAAAGCCTGACTCAAGACGGCCTTTACGACCGTTTAGAGAGCTTCACCGCCGCGTTCAAGCAAAAACTCCGTGACCACGAGGAGCAACGGCGGGCGTTTCAGGGAAAAGCTCAGGGCGAACTATCAGACGAATTGAAGGACGAGCTGACGAGGTTCAGGTCGGCGCACAGCTCTCAGCGGGGCAGGACACGCTCCAGGCATCCTGTATTGCCCGTCTCGTTGGAAACAGATTACCCGCTGCTTCACGCATACCTATTAAACGCTCCCGACAAATCCCGTCCCGTCATCGCAGGGTTTTTGGGTCTTCCCAGGGAGATCTTCAAAAATAAGCGCAACGCTGAATTTGCGAACACATATGGACTTCAAATGGGCAAAAAGGGCACCAAATTGGTTGGGCCGATTCTTCAGGGTTTGGAGGACCACAAGGCGAGGGGCAGCGCCTTTGGCGAGGGGCGCCAAATCCATTACAAAGCTGCCGCAGTCCTTCTCAATGTATCCGAGACCTCAATGTACCATTGGGTCGACGCGAACCCGGCGCTTGCCCAATCCTATGGCATCTACATGTCCCAGCGCAGAAAAAAAACTCAACCTAAGGCCGAAGCTCGAACACCAGCATCTCCCGCCGCCGATGATAAAGGCGCCCGGATGGCCGGTGTGAGCGGGCAGGGGGCAGGCGCATGGGATGGGTGGCTTGATCATTTATCCAAAACGAGGCAAGTATCAAACAATCACGAGGTTGCCGCAGCGGCGATCAGCATGCTTGTTTCGCTCAACTATAATTCTTCGCTCACCCCGCAAGAGCTGGCTCAAAAGCAATGGAAAGTTATCGAGGCGCGCACGCAGATGGGTGTCCTGCCGGATAGAAAAAAGCAGTTAGAGCCCTTATTCTTAGCGTCTATGAGCATCGTGGCCGGAGACATTATAGGTCTGCTCGAGAGCGCCGATAAGGGTGACGCGGAATCGATCGAAGTCTTGCGCGATGCCGGCCGTCATGCGGCCCGCATCATGCCGCAATCCCTGATAGAGAACAGTCCTTATGGGATCAGCCCATACGAACCAGATGTCATTTTGAGCTTCGGCCAACTTCTCGACCGCTTGAAGGATAAATCGAAGCAGACGACAGCTGCCCCCGAGAATGACCTTCCGCATCTGGAACTTATGCCGGGTATGAATGGCGTGGCGCACCTTCATTCTATAAAAAACAAGGAACACGAGGTGTGGGTGGTGGATCGATCACCATTCATAGAAGGCGCGTACGAGGAGACGGTGAAAAATCTGGGTTTGGAGCAGCAAGTCTGGTTCATTCGAGGAGATGTTCTGGATCTTCCCGGCCTCACTGATCCCAAAACCGGCGAGAAGTTAAGTGATATGAGGTTTGGATCGGTCGGATGGCGCAATGTGGACTCTTATCTGTTGAGTAGTGCTCGCATCAACGATGAGCTCGCAGACAATCTCATTCAATTTATCCTTTCTCAAACCCAAGGACATATTTTTGAAAAGATCCCAATGTCGGCGTTGGACAGATCGGCCGAAGGATTCGGTGATAGATACAGGGAGGCTCTCATGCAACGAGCCGCTCTTGGATCGGTTGGTCTTAGGGTGGGGGCGTTGGATCCGGAGAGCGGGCTGACCGAAAGCGGCTGGACATTGACCATTGCAACTGAGCCCACGTACCAAAATGACGGTTTGTTTGTGTGGAGTAGGTCCTTGGAGCTTCACCCGGATTCAGGATCAACGGATCCCTCAGCCGCGCGGATGTCCGTTGCTTCGGAGGTTAACGAGTTTATTACAAATAATCTGGACCGGTGGACCGTGTTGACCCGAGGGTACGGAGAAATGGCGACGCTTCGATCCGGCCAATCGCGCGACGCGACGCTGCGAAATTCGATCAGGACTTTTTGGGAAGCATTCAGGCTTATCGATACAGCCGGTGCGGATGGGTGGGATCAATTTACCGGTTTGTTGAGAAGGCTTACGTTTAAGACGAGCTCATTTCTTAAATTAGAAATGGGCAGGCCGCATCGGATCTATGGGGACATCAGGAGCCGGCTCAAAGCCGCGATCGAGTCCGCGGTCAGCAGGGCGGATGGATCCGGCGAGAACGCGGCCATAGTTATCAACACCATAGTGTTGGGGCCTGGCTTTGGTCAGGAGCTTATTGAATTGCGAATTATGTTCGACGGGATCATCGAGGAGATAGGGCTGGGTCAACGCGGCATCGAGCTCAACATCAAGGCGGTCGATCTCGACGAGTCCGCCGTCGAGCCGGAATGGCAAACCGGGATCCAGAAAAAGCTGCTGGCGAATGAGATCTATTATGATCCCTCCGATGTGGATGCTCTCGTCAAGCATCGTGTTCTCGGACCTTCGCCTGACTTTAGTTTGGGCCAATATTTTATTCCCGAAGAGCGCGGTTATCGACTTAAACCAGAAGTCCACGGGGGCTTTGAGTTTGTGTACACCGACTTGTCCGATCCATCCCGCCTAGGCTGGCTTGAGTCGCTCGCGGGTAGTCAGGATCTAATCTTGGCCAATAACACGATGACCTATCTTCCGACTGAAGCGCGGGTAGCTGTGTTTCAGAAATTATCTTCGGCTTTGAGGCCGGGTGCATCGATGCTTGTAACAGAGTCGGGTAAGGAAAGAGCAGAATTTATGAGTCTCTTGCATAAAACGGACAACCCGCTCTGGCAAATGATCAAATTCATGTTCACCCCGACGAACGACAGCTACGGATATGTTGTCGAGGCGCCTGACAAGATTGTTTTAGACCAAGCCCGGGGAGCCCGAATGTCTCGCGCGGAAAGAATCAATCATGCGATGGACGCGGCAGAGCTCACGATCCGAAAAATGAAGGCTCTTCAGGACCTGATCTGGTCGCTTGAATTTCTTGAAGCTCGAGTGCGGGAACAGGATGATCTGCCGTGGTTGAGAGTCATGAGCCGGGGATACTTCGACCGCCTCAACGAACGGCTGACGGCATTTGGCGATGAAGCGTTGGACAGATTTGTTGCAAGAATTCTGGAAGAGTCGGGATTGGACAGGAGCGGGGAGTTGGTAGATCCCGACGGTATTTTTGAGGAATTAGAACCGGCCTTAGTGGTCCAGCACCGGATCATGGCGCTTCACCGGCTAAGAGACGGGATGTATGACGCTCCGACCCACCGCGAGTTACATGACCATCTATTGAATTTGGCCGAAGCGTCATCGCGGAGCTTCAGCGGGGAAGACACCGATGCCGCTGCGGGGGCGCAAATCGCCTCCCGGGCGCAATCATTGATGACGAGTTTATCCGAATTGCTCGGTGTCTACGCCCGGGTGGCTCGAAAAGCGATCGAGCGCAACGCAGAAGCCCGTGAGATGGACCGTCATTTGGAAATGATGGAATCCGTTCGTCAGGCCTTCGCGGCGATGTGGGATCTTTCTGTGATGGCGTGGGTGCGCGCTCCGGAGAACAGCTTGGAAATGTTCAGAGAGTTGGGTGAGGAACTCCGCACAAGTGAATCCGAGCAAAGA
>JAGOUK010000119.1 GCA_018061225.1 Candidatus Omnitrophota bacterium
GATCTGTCCGCCGCCTTCGATGATGTTTGGCATATTACGGAACATCGTTTTACGCCGGTCGCGCATGTCTTTTGGATCCGCCATCCGCGCGCCGCGCGGGCCTCCAAAGATCCAGTGTTTGACCGCCGGCCGGCCGAGATAATGGTCGAAGGCCTGTCTCATGCCGCCATGCCGGGCGGTCTCATTTGCGGGCAGCATATCCACGATACGTTCGATCGAGTCATAAGCGATCATCCGAACCACCGGCCATTGCCCGCCGGACACGGCCTTGGAACCCGCCAAAACTCGGTCCATGTAGCGCGCGGTCTGTTCGTACAGCCGCAGCCGCTCAAGGCCGGGTAAAAATGCATCGGGCATGATCTCGACCACGATCGAAGGTTCATTCGATGCAGACACCCGCGGACGGATATCGATACGCACCCTTACGGAACGAACTTCGGAAGTCTGCTCCAAACCGGATGATTTTTTCCAAAAGATTCCCGGGTTGCCGGTACCCGGAGCTTGGTACTCTCCCAAATAGTCTCGATCGTATGTGGGTGTTTTGAATTTGATGAATGGGACATTTGTCTTCGTGAGTCCGGGACGTGACTGTCGCCACACCTGTTCCAAATCATTTTCCCTGATGGTGGCCGCATAAACAGACGGCTCACGCTCATTGAACGACAATGCGTAACCAAGAGGTCCCTCCGCGGATGCTTCGGCGCCGTCAGCCTCCGGACCTTGAGGCGCAAACATGATCGAAGCGAACAACAGATCCGAACTGGAAGATCGTCCGGGCTCCTGCCGCGCTGTCCGCTTCGCCATCTCGTCGATCGCCCGGACAAATTGAAGCTCTGATTCCTCCTGCCCCGGATCACGCAAACGCTCCACCCAGCGAAGGGCTCCTCCCCAAACAACATCGATCAGATTAGCCTTCTGAGCCGCCATCCGCGCGCCGGAAGGTTCGTAAAGTTCGAATTGCGGAGGAAGACGCAGCGCTTCACCCTCAAGATGCGCGGATGATCCGTCCTCCCGAATTCCTAGGACGGCGGCCTCCAGCTGCATCAGATCAAAAGTTGCGCCGAGCTCCCGGCGGACTTCCGACAGCGGGATAAGGATCACACGCGTCTCGTCCCCGCGGATGTCGACGGTCCGGGTGTATTTACCGGGCGAGGCTCCCGGCCAACGCGGCGGGGCAAGAAGGCGGATGACAACTCTAAAGGATTCCGCGCCGATCCTCGGCGAAAGCGGCCGGATACGAACCTTGATCAGGGAGGCTTCAGGCCCGATCCTGAGCGGTGCGTTTAATTTTTTATACCAAGTCCGATAATCGTCACCCTGTCCGCTGCCGTACTGCTGATCGGCGAACCAGGAGCGCGCGGGAGCCGCATCGGGCGCGAGCTTTTCCCCCGGAATGCGCTCCAGATGTTTAAGCGCGCGGCGAATCCCGTCAGACACTTCCGTTGTTCCCGGCTCCTCAAAAAGCCTCAAAACCCCATGCAGGGCGCCGGCAGGCGACCAAAACGTACTTTCGCCGTAATACACTTGGGCATCGGCGTAGTGCTCGGCAAGGCTTTGCGCATGAGCTGACAACGCCCCCCAATCCCGGCGGAACAAGGCCGCGGTCGCCAAATAATAGTGCGCCGCGGCGGATCGATGAAAATCCTGCAATCCGTTCACTTCGCTGTCCAGCGGTTCGCGGCCGTCGGCCGCCGCATCCTTAAGCAGCTGAAGCATCGCACCCGTTTGCGTTATGGCGGACGGCTCTTTGGACTCAAGGTACCCTTCAAAATACGGCACCGAGGCTTCGGAATCGATCTTCCATAGACCCGCAGCCTTCCAGAAGCTGGCATCAGAAGAATCGTCCGTCGCAGTCGGCGTCCCGGACCGCGGAGGGCTCTGGCTGTAATATTCGACTCCGGCCGCGCCCGAACCCCTGATTCCGAAGACGCGGTCGTAAGCCTTAAAGGCCTCGGAAGCGCCTGGGGCCTCCTGACCAACCGACTTGTCGGACCAGGCAAAAAGGACGGCTCCGGCCGCATATCCGTCCCGCATCCCCTGCCGGATCCCGGACCACACGCTCACATTAGAGGAGATTTGTGCGTTCGGATCCTGATGAAGCCGGGAAGCGCCAAATTCGCCGACGATGACAGGAAGGTTCGGCAGTTCCCGGGACAAGTGTTTAAGGGCCGCGGTGTAAAAAGCCGGGTGATCCAGGTACAGGTTCACCGCCAGCGCATCAACATTTTTCATCTTTGCGATCAGCCGGAGGTCTCGATCGGAGTCCGGAGCGAACGGATCATACCCGTGACCCAAAAGGACCGGTCGGTTGACGCCTCCGCGGCGCTCGACGGCGCTTTTAAGCTCGCCGGCGATGTCATCATAGGTTTTGAAATAATCCTCGCGGGATAATTCGATCCCGTCGGCGGCGCCCAACTTTTGACCAACCCGATAGTAATTGTCTTCGTTGCCCAGCTGCAAATGCACCCACGGCTGTTTGGCAAAGGCGGATGCCGTCCGGTCGATCATGATCCGGCGCTCCTCGGCAGACTGATCAAAGAGGCGCATGACGTGCGGTGAGTAAACCACGATCGTCTTGAGCGGGTGGGATGGATGCTGATGGATCATTTGAGTGATCTTTGCGATCGCGTCCGGATCATCCGCCGGAGTCAGATAGATCTTGATGACGCGGAATCCCGCGTCATAGATCTTTTGAGCCTGCGATCTTCCGCCCTGCGCGGTGTCCAGCAGCTGCCGATAATCCAGCGGGGACAGATCGTTTGCTTCGCGGTCAGGATAGTAAGCGATTCCGGGAGCCGCTTCGCCCAAAACGACCGAACCGTCCGGATCATGCAACAGCCAGGAGGACTGATCGGACGGCCGGGGTCGATCCTGAGATCGTGCTGCCTGAGGAACCCATGCCGCTCCCGCCCATGCCGTTAGCGCTTGAACAAACCCCCTCCTCGTCCACTGGTTAACGTCTGGGCTTTTCGCCCTCGTGCCAAGCCTTGATTCGGCTTCCGGAGCATCCGCCATCCGCGCGCCGGAAGATCCGTCATCTCGATGATCATACTTGGCGAGGGCCAGCTCCAGGACGATCAAACGCAGCATCGCGCGCTCGTGGTGAATAGGAAATGCTTCGTTCTCGGAAGTTTCGTATGCGCCCAGCATACCGGCAAGATCCTCAACACCGAGGCCATTCTCGCCCAAAATAGGTCCCAGCCGCTTTCCGTCATCACCGCCCTCCGCCGATACCGGAGTGCCTCCGAATGCCTGCAATTTTTGCCTTTCGAATCCTATCATTCCTCTGAGAACATACTGGGCGTGCTCACGAGTTTGATCGGGGTCCGGAGCATTGTCCTGCATGGCATCAGGTTCCCCGATCGCATGATTCAATGCTTCAGCGGCATTCAGGACACGGACCAGCAGCGATTGCTTGGCATCCTTGCCCGGCGCTCTTCCCGAAGCTATCAGGAGGGCCGGCCACACCAGATTTCTGGACACTCTTGCCCTCAGCCGATTGACGGCCTTTACGGCTTCGCCCTTTTGACTCGACGACACCGCATCAGGGATCCGCAGCCACGCTTCCCGCAATAAACGCTCCTGATCGATCAGTTCTCGGAGAGAAGTATTGGCATGCGCTTCACCTGCCGGCTCCCCGGCCAGGACCAAGGGACCCAGGGATCGCGCCGCCGTGATCACGGCCGGCCTCAGATCTTCTGCGGCATTCAGCCATGCCTCGGCATCGTCGAGATGATCCCCGCTGATCAGGACTCTTACCATCATGGCATTGGCCTTGAGAAGGTCGAGCAACCGATTGATATAAAGAACGATCTGGCGATATTCCGCGGACCTTGTGCCCGAACCGGTCGAATGCCATACTTGAGGCTGCTTGAGTATCTGACGCAGCCGCCTGCCCATTTCCCCCGCCTGCCGCAGCTCGGATAAATACCACGATTCACTTCTGCGTAAAAAGTCCTGCATGGACGGTTCGCTGTTATTTGCTTGAACCCGAACTCTGATACTCGCTGCTTTTTCAGCTTCATTGACGGGCATCTGCATCAACACAACCAATTCATTCGCCAACACCGCATACACCCCATCGCCCAGCTCTCGGTTATGGACGATCATGTCTTCGGCTGCTTCCATGAGCTGTTGATCCTGCGTGGCCGGATCACCTATGCTTTGCCGGCTGAGCTCGGCAAGACGAAGCCATCGAGCCCTTGCCTCGATCGTTGCGGCCAAACCGCTCAACATGACGATCCGATGACCATCTTCAAACGATTCAAGAACCACCCGGTCAAGATGAATGCTGTTAGCTTCTTCTGTGATGCCCGACCCATGGAGTCCCGCCACAGGGATCTTCTGTAATAGTGACAATCCGTCCATCTCCGCGTCAGCCCCCGCCCTCCTCACCCTGGCTCGATAGCTGAGCTGTAAAGCGGTCAAAAGAGGAGCGACCTCCGACTCGTCTGCGGCAAGCACGGCATCCCATTGGTCTGCCATATCGCCCTTAAGATCACGAACCCGAATGGCGGACAGACCCATATTTGCCAGATCGCTTCGCAGATGACGCCGCATGCCACCGGCCCGTCTCAGCACCGCCAATGATCTTGCGACCACACCCAAAAACGTCTCGGATGTCCCGTCTGCGGCGGTCAAAACCGCGTGATATGCTTCAACCTCTGAGGATAGGTCC
>JAGOUK010000120.1 GCA_018061225.1 Candidatus Omnitrophota bacterium
GCTCCAGGTCCTTGATCAGCCCGGGCCTCTCGCGGCGTCCGGACCGGCCCAAAAGCGCGGGGATCGATTTTTCCACAAGAACTTTGGAACCCAGAAGCCTGATCTTGCCGGCCAACTCGGCCCGCTTGGGCTTTTGCTCCGCGCTATCCGCTCCGGACTTCGTCGAAAACAGCCCCAGGGCCCGCACTCGGCTTCGGTAAAGCCGAACAAACTCCAGCGCGACATAGCCCCCCATCGACATCCCGCATAGGATCACTGGCTTCTTGATCTTCAGCTTATCCAGCAGTCCTGAGACGGCCTTAGCCATGCCGGTGACGGACGGGTCCTCCATCCGAGGGGAACCGCCAAATCCGGGCAGATCCGGACAAATGACGCGCGAAATAGCCGCCAGCCCGGTCAACTGCCCGCTCCACATCTTCGCGTTCAGAGGAAATGCGTGGATTAGCACCAGCGGTGTGCCGGTGCCTTTTTGAAGGAAGGAAAGGCCGTTGGCTAAATTTTTCATGCGGATACCCTTTTGTTCATGATCCTGATACAAATAGTGCGGCGACAGCCTGAACGGATATACGATACAACCGTGTCCCTAGACTATCACAGCGCTTGACCCAATCAAGTTAAGTTGTAAGATACGGCCATCCGCTACTGCTTCAAACCTTTCATGGCGCTGTGTCCAGCCGAGTTTATTAGCGCCAAGTAGTCTGGCCCTAACCGGATGAAAACTAAGTTCATCAACTAAGTTAACTCATCCGGAGGTCTATCATGCCTAAGAAGCCCCTTGTCACGTCCAAATCCATACTCACCCACGAAATCGTCGAACGGAAGATCTTCTTTCTTCGTGGTAAGAAAGTCATGCTAGACAGGGATCTCGCCTCACTCTACGGCATCCTGACACAGAACCTCAATAAAGCCGTCAGCAGAAACTTGGACCGGTTCCCTGAACATTTCATGTTTTCTCTCAACAAGCAGGAGCACCAAAACTTGATATTCCATTTTGGAACATCAAGTTGGGGCGGCACTCGTAAGATGCCTCGAGCCTTCACGGAGCACGGAATCCTCATGCTGTCGTCCGTCTTGAACAGCAAGAGGGCGATTCAGGTCAATATCGAGATCATGAACACCTTCATCAAATACCGCGAGTTCATGCTAACCCACCAGGACTTACGGCTTAAGATCGAAGAGCTTGAAAAGCGCTACGATTCACAATTTAAGGTCGTCTTTGAGACGCTCAAGGAGCTGCTTGATCCGCCTGTGAATCCAAATAAGCGGCCGATTGGATTCCATGCTTAAAACAAAAAATCCGCCCCTCAACCACGCCAACTCATCCGGAGGTTTGTTATGTCAAAACTTCACCCCTTACCCGTTAGCACATATATTTCTTACGAGCAGATCGAGCGCAAAATCTACCAAATACGAGGCAAAAAGGTTATGACTGACAATGACTTGGCAAAGCTCTACGGAGTGCCCACCAAGCAGCTCAACCGCCAGGTCCAAAGAAATCTGGAACGTTTTCCAGAAGACTTCATGTTCCAGCTATCCAAAGAGGAGTCTTTAAGGTGCCAAATTGGCACCTTAGACGGAAACAAACGTGGTGGCCACCGAAAATATCTGCCTTATGTATTCACCCAGGAAGGGGTTGCAATGCTCTCAGGCATTTTAAAAAGCCCGAGAGCGATTCATACCAATGTTCAAATTATGAGGACATTCACCCGAATTCGGGAATTGCTTCTTACACACAAGGATCTTCAGCAGAAAATTGATGCGATGGAAGAAAAATACGATAAACAGTTCCGGGTAGTTTTTGAAGCAATTCGGGAGCTCATTGCACCGCCCGTGAATCCAAATAAGCGGCCGATTGGATTCCATGCTTAAGATGTGGTGGGTGGAGGAGAAAATGGTGGGCGATGTAGGGTTCGAACCTACGACCCCTTCCGTGTAAAGGAAGTGCTCTAACCAACTGAGCTAATCGCCCGTGTTCCGTTGAAAAAGAACTGTCTGCTTCGTTGCACACGGCGCTTCTTTGTGCGGCGTGGCGCTGCCACGCCTCCGCAGAAGCTTGTGTGCGCCTCGCATCCAGTCCTTTTTGAACGGAACACGAGACCTGACTAGGTCCAATTAAGCGGCAGAAACTCCGGAGAGCGGTTGGATCTTTTCGACGAGGAGGGTCGCGTGGTTGGCGGCGACTTCCAGGAATCCGCCCTGAATCTCAAATTGCTTTTCGATGCGGTCCGGCATGCGGATCTCGACGCGGCCGTTACCAAGCGGGGTGACCAGCGGCGCGTGGTCCACGAGCACTCCAAGATATCCTTGAATCCCCGGCACGACCAGACTCACCGCCTCCCCCGTGAAGTAAATCTCCTCGGGGGTGATGATGTCTATTTTGAAAGATGTCGCGCTCATATGCTATGCCTTACTTGTTCGCGAGCTTGATCTCTTCGGCGCGGGCCAGCACGTCGTTGATATCGCCGACCATGTAGAAGGCCTGCTCAGGGATATCGTCGAGCTCGCCGTCGACAAGGCGCTTGAAGCTCTTCAGCGTGTCGGCCAGCTTCACGTATTTGCCCTTGATGCCGGTGAACTGCTCGGCCACGAAGAACGGCTGTGACAGGAACTTTTGGATCTTGCGGGCGCGCTGCACGGTCAACTTGTCCTCTTCGGACAATTCTTCCATACCCAGGATCGCGATGATGTCCTGCAATTCCTTGTAACGCTGCAGCGTCCGCTGAACGCGGCGGGTGATCGAGTAATGCTCTTCACCCAAGATATGGGGGTCGAGGATGCGCGACGTCGAATCCAGCGGATCGATGGCCGGGTAAATCCCGAGCTCGGCGATACGGCGGGACAGAACGGTCGTCGCGTCCAAGTGAGAGAACGCGGTCGCGGGCGCCGGGTCGGTCAAATCGTCGGCCGGCACGTAAATGGCCTGCACCGAGGTGATGGATCCGTTCTTGGTCGTCGTGATGCGCTCCTGAAGCGCACCCATCTCCGAAGCCAGGTTGGGCTGATAACCGACGGCAGACGGCATGCGGCCGAGCAGCGCGGACACTTCAGATCCGGCTTGGGTGAAACGGAAAATGTTGTCGATGAAAAGCAAAACGTCCTGATTCTGCTTGTCGCGGAAATACTCGGCCATCGTGAGCGCCGTGAGGGCCACGCGCAGGCGAGTCCCTGGCGGCTCGTTCATCTGACCGAAGACCAGCGCGGTCTTGTCGATAACGCCGGACTCGGACATTTCGAGGAAGAGTTCGTTGCCTTCACGGGTGCGTTCACCGACGCCGCCGAACACCGAGAAGCCGCCGTGCTCGGACGCGATGTTGCGGATCAACTCCATGATAACGACGGTCTTGCCGACGCCGGCACCGCCGAACAGACCGACTTTACCGCCCTTAGAGTAGGGCGCAAGAAGATCGATGGCCTTGATACCGGTTTCGAAGAGCTGGGTCGAGGCTTCGCGCTCGTCCATGCCGGGGGCTTTTTGATGGATCGGGGCCGTTTCTCCGACCTTGAAGTCGCCCTTGCCGTCGATGGGCTTGCCGAGCATGTTGAACATGCGGCCGAGCGTCTCTTTGCCGACGGGAACGGAGATAGGCTTACCGGTATCGACGGCTTTCATGCCGCGAACCAAACCGTCCGTGGAGGACATGGCGATGGCGCGGACGAGATTATTGCCCAGATGCTGGGCGACTTCGACAGTGATGGTCTCGCCGGATATCTTGTTCTCGATCTCAACCGCGTTGAGGATGTCCGGAAGATTCGTTTCAAAACGGATGTCCACGGTGGGTCCGATGACCTGGATGATTTCGCCGATGCTATTTGCGGTGTTCGCCATTGGTTATTCCTCTGTTTAAATCTATTGCAGCGCGTTGGATCCGCCGATGATCTCGCTGAGTTCCCGCGTGATCATGGCCTGACGGACCTTGTTGCGTTCAAGGGTCAGCTTCTTGATAACGTCTTTGCCGTTCTCTGTCGCCTGCTTCATCGCGACCATGCGGGCAAAGTATTCCGCCGTGACGGATCTCAAGAAAAGAATAAAAAACTTTTGCTTCACGTAAAGTTCCAGCAGCGTTTGGAGTACGCCGGCCGGTTCGGGTTCAAATATATAGTCCGTGTCGTTGCTCTTAGCATCTTTCTTCGCCAAGAGATGCCGGAGGCTCAAAAAAGGCTCCATCACCGGCTTCGCCTGCCCTGCGCGGGACAGCGTGACGGTCAGAACATTCACTTCATCAAATTCGCCTGACAAATAAGCCTGAGCCACTTCGTTGAGCTTCTCCTTCAGCGTATCCGGCGTAAACTGATACCCGATGTCGGTCCACGACTTCCAAACCTTAAGTTCCCGTCTCCGCGCGAATCCCGCCGCGACTTTGCCGACCGGATAAAGCACGATGTCATGCGGCGTTTCGGCGGCCATGTACTTGGTGAGCTCCTTCAAAATCGCGGAGTTGAAGCTTCCGCAAAGACCCCGGTCGCCGGTGAGCACGAGGAGAAGCTCACGCTTCTTGGCGCGCTTTGCGAAGTAAGGATTCCCCTCAGTCAACTCTTCGGACGCGATCCGGCCGACCAGACGCTGCAGCCCCTCGAAGAACGGCGTCGCCTTGCGGTAACGCGTGTTGATCTTCTTATAACGCACGGCTGAGATCATCTCCATGGCCTTGGTGATGCCGCGGATACTCTCGACCGATT
>JAGOUK010000121.1 GCA_018061225.1 Candidatus Omnitrophota bacterium
CCACAAACCACCCGAGCTCGCCCTTGCCGTCCGCGTCAAAGTCAGTGCCGGTCTTGCCGTAGAGCGCGCCCTTTTCGGTTGCGGACTGACGCATGATGTCTTTGAGAATTTGGATGTGCGGGGCGGCGAACGGCAGCTTGCCATCCAAGAGCCGGCCAAATAACTCCACTTGTTCGTTCGCGCTGATCTTGATCGGTGTCTTCCCGGGCGGGTCCAGCCAGAACACATCGATCCCTGAAGAAATATCCCGGGTTCCGTACCCGATGCTCCGAATGAACTTCTTCATCCGCCGGGCTCCGATCTGGCGGGCAAGCGCCTGATAGGCCGGCACCGCCGAAGCGGCAAAGGCCTCGCGCGCGGTCAGGTTACGGTTCCATGCCGGGATCGAACGCTGAATTCCGTCCCAGGTGTACCAGGGCGCGTCAGGATCCCGGATCAGCCCCACCTCGAGTCCGATCAGCGTGTTGTAGATCTTAAACGTAGAACAGGGCGGAACCTTGCGGTCGGCCAGCGCGGCATCGGATCGTATGATCTGACCGGTTCCGCGGTTCAACACGACGAGCGCGGTGTCATACCCGCCGAATAACGCCGGGTCGATCGTGTGGGTTTCCGCCGCACCGGCAAGGCCCGGCAGCATCAGAAATACCCACAAAAAAACCAGCTTCCTCACGGCGACTGCCCGCTCCCTTTTCTTAATCTTTAGAAAAAGTGAGCGGTACTGTTTGAGATATCCGAGCATCGCGATGACCTGCAGCAGGATCATGATCCCGGGAAGCACCAGATTCCCCGCACCGGGCGTAAGAAATGCGTGAAAGAGAAAGATGTGTATCGTGATCGGCGCCAGAACGACCAATGCCAGCGGCGCGGCTCCGCCGATCAGCAGCACCAGCCCCCCGAGCACTTCGGTGCATTTGAGCAGCGGAAAAAAGTAACCCGATGCCGTGATCCCCTTAAAAAAAGCTTCCGCCCCTTCCGTCATCGGAGGAACTTCCATCGGCATCACCTTAAGCGCGATCAAAAGCCCCATTCCACCGAAGATAAAATAGATCAACCCCAAAAGAACGCGTGACGCGGTGTGAATGTATTTAAACATATGGATTTCTCCCGAGGGGTTATTTGCTTTTTTTGGAGAAGCAGTTCTTGATGAAGGTCTTGGCGAATTTTTCGGCAACGAGAGGGATGCTCTCGGTCTGTGACATCGGCTTCTTTGTCACGCTGGCAAAGATGCTGTCTTTCCAGACCACTTTGGATTTGCGCTGATCCGTGATCGTCACCGCGGCCTGTAATCTCGCGTAGTCCTCGATCATGGCCGCGTCCGCCGCGATCGCTCCCGCGCCCGCAAGCATATCGATCGGATCATGGTCCGACCACAGGTAGTCCGTGACCGTTGTCTCGATCTTGAGATCCGCTTCCTCAGCCGAAGCGACCATCTCAAATCGAATGCTGCGGCGTTCCGCCAAAGCTTTCTGGACCTCGGCTTTAAGCACCTGTGCGTCCATCACGCGCTCCTGTGTTGTGCCCTGGATATCGGCGATGTAGACCTTGACGCTCTTTCCGTCATATTTGGCGTATAGATTCTCGGCGTGCACGTTGCCAGCCGCAAGGATCATACAGGACATCAGAACCAGGGTCTTCATCTTCATGGGGTTTCCTTTGTTTAAGGTTAGGACACGTCGGTCTGTGCGTCAGCGGCCGCCGTCCATGTCCGTCTTCAGCATGGGTGCGGTTAGGTATCCGCGCTCACGCCGATCACGTTCCTGGAGGACTTCTTCAATAAGATTGCGCGCGTTCGCGTCATTGGGATGGATCATGAGAACCACCAGAGCGTCCGCGATGGCTTTTTCGAGATCTCCGCTCGAATAATGCGTCATGGCCCGGAGCAAGTAAGCGTCCTTTTGCATCGGCTCAAGCTGTATCGTGTCGGTGCAATCCGAGATTGCGGCCGACCAGCGGCCCGTCGCGAAGTACGCGCCGCATCGGCTGAGGTAATAGGAGGCCTGCCCCTCGGTCTCGATCGCCATCGAGAGGTCCGCGATGGCCTCATGCAACAATCCCAACCGTAAGTAAGCGCTGGCCCGCATATAAAAAATCTTCGCGTTATCCGGATCCGCGACGAGCGCGTCCGAAAAGTTCTCGATGGCCGGACCGTAAGCTTCATGCTCCATAAACTGCACCGCGCGGTTTAAAAATGACTGTGACATCGCCAGGTGCAAGGGACTCCCATGCTCAGGCGACATGAGAAGCGACTTCTTCGGCGCGGCATCTTTAACCGGGACTTCTGCCGGACGGGACTGACACCCGGACAATCCCGCTCCGACAAAGAAACTCATCGCCGCAACTCGCGCGATACTGGGCCAAGATATTTGACGGCAAATAAATTTACGCACGAATCTAAACCCTCTTATTCAATCGCGAAGCTCACGTTGACGACAGCGGTCACTTTTTTCTCAAGACTCGACGTATCGTTGACGCCGTAATCGGAGACGTCCGTGGAATTCACCGAGGTGATCTGGAACACGCCCATTCTCGCGGCGCGCATGAAGCCGATCTTATTGCCCGTGGCATGGACCATATTCTCAGCTCTTGCCTTGGCATTCTCCGTTGCCTTGGCGAGCATCTCAATCTTAAGTTCGTCGAGCTTGGTGTAGAAGTACTGGGGGCTGTAAGTCTCGTACTCCACGCCTTTTTCGATAAGCTCCGTCGAATCACGGTAGATATCCGTAACCTTATCCACATTGTAGGAGCGGACCTCAACGGCCTGGCTGACACGGTAGGCCTCGATATCATTGGTCTCGCTGCCCTTGGAAGTTTTTTTGTACAGCGTCTGAGTCGTGACGGGAGAATTGAAGATCTCATCTTCCTTGATTCCCTTCTCCAGGAGATAAGCTCTCACCGTCTCGAGATCCGCCTGAAGGCCCTTAAAGGCGTCTTTGAGCGTCAGGTCCCTGCGTCCGAAGGACGAGCTCCACACCATGTAATCGCTGGTGATGACCTGCTGAGCGGCGCCGGTGACCGAGATCTGCTCGCGCGTGAACCGCATCACCTTCAGGAAGCCTTGCGATAAGATCACACTGGAGACAATGGTCGCCGTAGCGATGCAGATACCGAGCACGATGATCTGAGAATTCTTAAAGAGGTTCTTTTCTTCCATGGCCGTATCCCCTGTTCACTTCAATTGATTGTTAAATGATCCAAGTCACCGATAATACTACTTCTTAAAAATAAAATATGCCGCAATCACCAGGAACCCAAACCCAACCAGATGATTCCACCGCAGCGACTCTCGGAGATAGAGAACCGAAAAGGCGGCAAACACCGTCAACGTAATGATTTCTTGGATCCCCTTGAGCTGAACCGCCGTAAACGTGCCATGCCCGATCCGGTTGGCCGGCACCTGGAAGCAGTATTCAAAAAAAGCAATTCCCCAGCTCGCTAGGATCACAATCCACAGCGCCCTGTCCTTAAACCTCAAATGCCCGTACCAGGCAAACGTCATGAAAATGTTCGAAATGGTGAGAAGAAGAATAGTTTTCATATGATCCCCTCTGTTGCTGGCCGCTGCTCGGACATGCTTCGGATTTTGCGGCTTATGATTTGAACAACCAGCGGCTGACAAACCGCGTGTATCGCGGCATCACCAGATAAACCATCGCCGCGACGACAATCCCCTGCATGACAAATATTTCCGTGTAGTGATCCACGATACCAAGCTTGATCAGCACCGGCTTGAATAGCCATGTCCCGATCAAACTCGTCGGATAGAGCGCCGACCACGTAATGAACCATTGCTTCCATCTCGCCGCTGCAGGAACCGTCGCTCCATCGGGCGTGAACCAGAAGTCCAATCCGCTGCGGATATGGAACTCATCTTCCTTGGCAAAAATCGGCCGAATCTTCGCGATCAGCCGATTCCGGTCATCCGACTCGATCCAGTTTTTGAGGTGCTCATGATTATCAAAGCGAATCACGACCGTGGATGTGCCGGTCAAGCCCGGAACGGGCCGGATGACCTGAATATCCAAATACCCCGGATAACTTTTGCAGACCGGCCCGATCTCATCGAGCCAGGCGTCATACTCCGCCTGCTTACCGTCCTTGACCCGATGCGATATAACAACGGTCGCGCCGTATTGGGAATCATCCATCTGACCTTAACTCCTCCATGATCCAGACGGGCGGGTCAGGATCGTTTCCTTTTTCGCGCGGCCAGGTAGCGCTCAAGCGCCTCCGGGCTCGAAAGCCAATTCCGGCCTTCCTTGTACGCCTCGAGCTTACCCTGCCGCACGAGCAAATTCAGATATTTGGCCGAAAAGCGCGTTCGCTTGCTCAGATCCGAAAGTGTCATGAAGCGCGCTTTTTTACTGTGCGCCGGCGTCAACGTTTTGAGATAGATGTCTAGCGAGCGCTCGACGCTCTGCGCCATGAGCCGCACGAACGGAACCGCGTCGCCCCCATCCGCCTGGCCAAGAGTTTGGTAGTACTTTTTACGGTCATTCTTCAGCACCACGGACAGAGGGAATCCATGCCGCATCAGAACCACATTCATCAGAAGACGCGACGTCCGGCCGTTGCCGTCAAAGAAAGGGTGGATATGAACAAATCTATGGTGCAAAAGCGCCGCCGCCTCGACTGGGTGCAGACGGTTCTCGGCTTGACGGTACCAGCGAATGAGC
>JAGOUK010000122.1 GCA_018061225.1 Candidatus Omnitrophota bacterium
GATGTGGTGTTGGAGGCTTTTCCGGAGTCGGCCGAGGAGTTGGGGTGTTTGGGTGAGGGTGAATGCCGATATGAGGTTAAAAGGCGGCCAATCAATGAACCTATGATGCGGATCGGTGCTGAGAGTGATTACGTTGGCTGTGTCGATGCCGCCGCCAGCACCAGTACCCGTGTCGCCGCTAATGCTGCTGACGCTGTCTGTGACGAAGCGGTTCAAAAAATATTAGCTGGCCTGGAAGACCGTTCGAAGCCGTATCGGCAGACGGTGGAGATCACAGTTTCGGAGTTGGCCGGGTCGGATGACGATGAGGACGGTCTCGGGCTGCCGGGCATTGTCTTCGACAGCGGCGGATCGGAAGCGGAGGCGTCGCTTCTCGCGGCGGCGAGCGTCGGGCATGTCTTCCACGAAATGCTGCAGCACATCGCCTACGATCGTGAGCCCGCGGAGGAGCAGGCGCGCATTCTGAGGGACTTTGCGCATCGCATGGATGCTGCCGCTGCGCGCAGTTTTGAGCCTGCGTTAGCGGCTTTTATGAATTCGTCATTGGCCGCGGATCTGCGGGCATCCGAAAAATCGGGTAGACCCATCTATCGGGAATTGCCGTTTTTTTATCGGGTGCGGCACGAGGGGCGGGAGCTCGGATCGGTGAAGGGGCAGGTGGATCTTTTGTTTGAAGCGCCGGACGGGAAATGGGTGCTCGTTGATTACAAAACGACTATGACCCAAAAATCAGAACATCACCGTCAGCTGGCGATTTATGCTTTTTGTCTCAAAAAGCTTCTGAAGGGGAGGCCGCATCGCGCGTCGCTGTATTACTCGCGGTCGGGCGAATTGGTTCCGGTCGACTTGAGTGAGCTGGATGATGCGGGTTTTGAGAGCGGTCTGATCAACCGCTTTGAGGAGAGATCCGCGGAGATTCTCAGTTAGTTCATCCGCGGCGAATCGGTGTGTGGACGATGGAAGTAACACAGACTGGTACTAGAGGAGGGACTTGAACCCTCAACCCCTTGCGGGGAGTGGATTTTGAGACCACCGCGTATGCCAATTCCGCCACTCTAGCGTGAAAATGGTGGAGCTGAACGGGATCGAACCGATGACCTCCTGCATGCCATGCAGGCGCTCTACCAACTGAGCTACAGCCCCAAAAAAATCGTCAGAAAAGAAGAAAATACCTCGAGAAGTGGATAACTATAGCACCCGGTCATGGGTCTGTCAATTTCGATAAAAGATCGCCGCTGATATTGAAACAGTCTCATTTGTAGGGCATACTTTGGCCAAATACTGTGAGACAAACTTTTTATTTTTTAACATCTTATAGAAATATACTAAGTGTTCTACAAAATAAACTATAACCTACGGCTAATCGCGGTGGTCTTAGCGGCAGCCATGCTGATGCAGGATGCCGCTTTGGCCGCGCCTGACGTCATGGCTGCCGTGTCTGCACCCATGCCGGCGGGCAACCCCCTGTCCGCCTACGGAATTCCTCCTTCTGTCGCGATCGCCGGAGATTCATTTTTGGGGACGAATGACGGTAAGGGCCTACCTCGCTTCATTCTCATCGAAGATGCTCATACGAATCCTTCCGGTCAGATCAATCTCGCCTCGACATTGGACGCCGTCCTATCGAAACATCAGCTGAACACGGTGCTCACCGAAGGCTCGGATCGGGATGTTTCACTCTCCACTCTGCGCCGGTACGGATCGGCGAACTCGCGGGCGAAGGCGGCCATGCCGTTCGTTCGCAAGGGTGAGCTCAAAGGATCGGAATATTTGGAATTAACCCGGGCGGAGGACTTTGCGATTGTCGGGGTCGAGGACAGGCGGCTTTACGACCGAGCCGTCCAATGGTATGCCGAGGCCGCTTCGGCCCGTTCCAAAACCGCTGTTGCCATGCAGCGCGTGGATGCCGCGTTTTTGGCAGTGGGAGAAAAGCTCCTCAATCCGAAGCTGCGCGAGTTTGAGAGCGCGCAAAAAAAGCACGCTTCAGGCGAACTTGATAGCGCGGAATATTTTGCCATGCTCTTTGCTTTGGGTCAGGAGCTCGGAATCAAATATGCCGACCTTGGACAGCTTGAGCGGCTGGAGCGTCTGAGAAAAATAGAAAAGTCCGTTGATTTTGCGCGCGCCGCGGCGGAGTGGGATATTGCGCTTGAATCTGTACCGGATTCGGACCGGGCCGCCATCGGCGGGTTTGGGGCCGGACCAGCGCGGCGAAACAATCTGGAAGCCATGGCTGCGGTGGGAGCTCGTTTTGGCAAACTCATGGCGGGTCGTCCGTTGGACGGCGCGCTGAAGGAGTATTTGAAATATCTCAAAGCCCTGAATCAACTTGACGCGCATCAGCTGCTTAAACAGGCGGAAGCGGCGGAGCGGCAGATTGAGCGGCGGCTTGCGGTCACGGCGGAGGAGTCGAGATTTGTTCGGCTGCAGCGCGCCTCCAGGCATTTGTGGGAATTGTCAGACTTGAGTCTAACCCCGACCGGCGCGGCCTATCTCGACCAAATTGGCGAGGATGCGCGGCTGGATCGGATCACAGGATTTTTGAACCGTCAGATCATGGCGCTGGGAATCGCTCCGGAACGCGCGGTGCTTTATGAGCAAGCCCGGGACAAGGATCTTCGCGCGGCATGGGAGTTTTATCAAATCGCATCCGAACGGGATGACCAGATACTCGAGCGATCGTTGGCCGCGGCGGCCGAGCGGGGTCTTGGACAGGCTGTTTTGATCACAGGCGGGTTTCATACCCGTCATCTGACCGCTCTGCTTCGTGATCGCGGCATTGCGTATCAAGTCATCACGCCTCAGGTTTACGAAGAAACAGACCGCGCGCGATACGAGCGGCTTCTTTTGGCGCAGGTGCCAAAGGCGACGGCCGCGGCCCGGAGCGCATCCGCACTTATTCCTGCCTATTCCTTGGAAACGCCCGGAGCGATGAAAACGCTGGAAGCGGTGTTTCAGAATCCTGAGGCTGAATCAAATAGCGCCTTACTTGGCGCGAGACTGAGCGAGGATGCGGTGACGGACGATCAGCTGCGCGCGCAGCTGCAGCCGATCTTGGATTGGATCAAGGTGGATGAGCGGGGGGATGCGGCGCCTACGGCGAGAGCGTTATTTGCAAGCGACTCGTTGCGCGCGGCCCGTGAAGCAGGTGAGGATTGGAGGAATCGCCCCACGCCAATGTGGGTTTTGGCGGGGCTTGGCGCGGGCTCGCGCACCTTGGAATGGCTGCGGAAGCACAATGATTTGAAAGATTCGGCATTTGAGGCGAGGGTGTTTCGGAGGGTGGATCAGATTCTGGACGCGTTGAAGGCGCGGCATGAGGAGGATATGACCGAGGACAAGACGGCATTTTGGGAATATGTCGGAGAGCACTATGGATTGTCCAGATGGCATGATCAGCAAAAGGATCTCCCCTGGGGCTTTCATCGACTTGCCAAATCCGCTGCCGATTCAACCGATACAACCCAACAAAAATCGGCTGTTACGTTTAATCCTGCCGGAGAATTGAGTGTCGAGGAGTGGATGCTGCTCAAGCTCATGGACCCGGCCACCCGCCAAAAGGTCAAAATCACAGAAGCATTTATCTACGAAGCTATTTTGCTCGAAGCGGGGGTGAATCCGAGCGATTTGAGATTCGGCGCGCAGTCAGCGACGACTAATGAGCAGATTTACGAGCTAGCCAGAATGATCCGGTCGAGGCCGGAGGGTTGGAAGATAGATCGCTTAGAGATTATCCACAATCCGCTGACCGTGCGCAGAGGGATCAACTCTTTGAGGGGGATATGGGAGGCGGACGATGCAGAGTTGTTAACGGAAGTTCCTGTGGTATGGGCGCACACACCATTCGAATATGATGCGGAAAAAATGAACCGCGATGAGCTTCTTTATATCGCGAATCGCGCTTTGGGCGAATTGAAGCTGCTAAAAACAAAGCCGGACCCCGACAAGGGGATTCCCGCGTGGGTTAAAGACGTATTGATAGATGAGAATATTCTGGCGAATGAGACCGCGTTGGTTGGTTTGATCAAGCGGATCAAAGATCGTGAAGCATCCCTAGCCAAGACCTACGGAGTCAAGACTATCTGGAAATTGCCGATCCCCAAGATCATCTCATTCGCAGGAACGCTCGTGGCAGCTGTTATGTACCGCAAGATGAGATTGATCGGCCAAACGATGAAGTTGGATGAGGAACTGTTTAGAGACGTTCTGCATGACGTGCTTCGGACATCAGATCTCACGCTTGTCAAAAAGCGGGCTCTGTACCATGTCACGGAGAGAGATGAGCAGGGGCAAATTATCACCGTAAGCGAACGGGAAAAAACGTTCTTCCGTCTCATAGGCTGGCAGCAAAACTGGCTTAAATTATGGAGTCGGCTCGCGGACGAAGCGCCGGATCCCGCGCAGAGACTGTGGCGTATGAGCATGGCGGAATTTTTGGGTGAAACGGGTTTGGACAACAATCCGGAAATCCATTCCCGGATCTCGTCTCAAATATTTGAGCAAGGCCGGACCTTCGCCTATCAGCACTATATCCCCGGATTCGCTGAAGACAATCTACCCATCGTAGAAACAATCGGCATACCCTTGGAAGGCGGCGACCCGATTCCGGCCCGATTGATCCGACCCAGGATTGCG
>JAGOUK010000123.1 GCA_018061225.1 Candidatus Omnitrophota bacterium
ACCGGAACGGCGATTCGCTGAGACCTGTGTTTAATTTTTTGGAAGGACAGGAAAAAGCCAGCGACGTTCACATCCATGACTTAGATGCTGATGGGACACCCGAAATCATCGTGACCGGGATATTTGACTCCCGTGGTTCTTACGCGTCAGTTTATCGACTGAGAACCGCAGGGAACCCGGAGCGAATTTTTACGCGCCGAGCGAACACTCCGAACAGTGATTTTGAAGTCGACCACGGGAGCGCAGCCCTTATCTTTGAACAGCGAAGCAAGGCTGCCGGCGCTAAGCTCACAACCGAGGTCTTCCATTGGAACGGACAAGAGTTCGCTCTCGAATCCTAGGCTCCCAAAAAAAGCCTCAGACCGCCGGTCCTTCTCGGTGGGACCGCAAAATCATCCATGTGGACATGGACGCGTTCTTTGCGGCGGTGGAACAGCATGATCGCCCTGAGCTAAAGGGGAAGCCTGTCATTGTCGGAGGCGACCCATCCGGCCGGGGAGTGGTGAGCACCGCGTCTTATGAGGCCAGGGTCTTCGGCGTTCGTTCGGCGATGCCGGCATTTCAGGCTAAGAAGCTCTGCCCGCAAGGTATTTTTGTTCATCCCAACTTTGATCGATATCATGAGGTATCTTCGCGTGTGATGGCCATTCTGCATCAACACACGCATTTGGTGGAGCCGGTGTCGCTGGACGAAGCGTATCTGGACGTCACGCAGCATCGCCTGAAGTGCGCGGATCCGGTCAAGGCCGCCGAGATGATCCGTCAATCGATCCACGCGATGACAGGCCTGACCGCTTCGGCGGGGGTGTCGGTGAACTGCTTTTTGGCGAAGATAGCATCTGACCAGAATAAGCCTAACGGCCTCACGGTGGTCGGTCCGGACGAGATCCAGGATTTTTTAAGCGGGCTGTCCATCCGTAAGCTTCCCGGGATTGGGCCGGTGACCGAAAAGCGGCTCACCGCCATGGGGGTTATGACTTGCGGGGACTTAGCGGTGACTGGGCGGGAGCGGTTATTCGAGGTCTTCGGAAAATCCGGCGTCGACATGTGGGAGCGCGCCAACGGCCGCGACGCCCGTGAGGTTGAGCCCGCCGGTCTGCCGCGGCAGCATTCGAGCGAAACAACTTTTAGCAAAGATGTGACCGATCTCGAAAAACTCAAGCTGACGCTTCGGGAGTTTTCGGACGAGCTTCTCAACGGGTTGCAGAGCGAGGGATTGACCGGCCGCACTGTGGTCCTTAAAATCAAGTACCACGATTTTCAGCAAATCACCCGCTCACAGACTCTGGGAATGTCCGTCAGGAACCCGGAAGATCTTTACCGCGCGGCCTGTCGGCTTCTGTCCGAAAGAACCGAGGCAGGGGCGAGACCCGTGAGGCTTTTGGGTTTGGGCGTATCGGGACTTCAGGAAAAGGGAACTATGAAGGAGGATTTATTTTTATAAATTACCGGAGGATGACCATGGGTCTGGCGGCCGCCTTATTGCTAGGCTCGGCAGCCGCGTCTGTGTCCGCGTTTGAAAATGAGTCAGGGACCAATATTTCGGGAGAGGGCTCCGCGTCCGAGCGGCGGCAGCTTCTCAAAGATTCTGATGTTCGTATCGAGGTCCCCGGATCCGAATTAGGGCCGCAACGACCGGTCCGCGGTCTTTCGCGGACGGAAAAGGCGGAAATGGATGATCTGGAGTATCGGTATCAGATGGGTCTTATCGGAGAGGCCGAGTATTATTCTAGACGGAATGCCATGATGCAGCGCATCGGGATGGAGCCGGATTTTTAAACCGCGGAGAAAAAATGAAGAGAACCATTCTATTATTCAGTTTGAGTTTGTTGGCGTGGACCGGCGCTGCCATCGCAGGCGAAACCAAGGTGATGGATACGGCTGGTGAAGCCTTCATCGCTAACGGGCATGGCATCAGCCGTCTGACCGCCGGCATGAAATGCGAAGCCGGCGACATGCTGATGACGCGGCCTGGCGGCACAGCTGACGTGTTGGTTAACGGACTTGCCGCCTGTCGGCTGCTTCCCGGCACGACTGCCGCACTTGCCGGGGTCCATGGCGACAAAATGCAGATTCTAGTGGCGGAAGGCGATGTGATTCTTAACGTCAAAAAATTACCTGAGACATCACGTTTCTTGGTAGATACGCCGACCGCGGTTGCCGTCGTTCGGGGCACGCAATTTTGGGGGAGGGTGGCCGGTATCGATGAAGCAATCCGCACGACTTTTGCCGTCAAAGAAGGTGTGGTGCGGGTCACGATGAAGGATTCGGGCGCCGAGGTTGATCTGAGCGCCGGGGATGCGGTGGATATCGATCCGGGTGTTACAGAACTGCATGCGCGAAAAGCCACTCAGGAAGAAATGGGCGCGATGCGCGCGGCCGATCAAATGGCTGGGAATATGTAATCGGTTTTCCTGTATTCGGTGACAAGCGTGTCTATTTCCGATAAACTGTGTGGCCGGATAAATAAAAAAATATTATGACACGTAAATCCAACTCACCTGAAGCATCCCAAGCTGGCAAGCATGTGGATATCTCTGATTTTGATCTCCATCTGCTCAGAGAGGGGACTCATCAGCGTTGTTACGATATTCTTGGCGCGCATGAAAAAACGGTGGATGGCATTGACGGTGTCGTATTTGCGGTGTGGTCGCCCAACGCCAATGCCGTGAGCGTCGTCGGAGACTTCAATGGCTGGAACGAATCAGCTCACCCGATGGCCAAGATCCGCCAGTCCAACATCTGGGGATTGTTCATACCCGGTCTCAAAGAAGGGGCGCTCTACAAATACGCCGTCCGCGGCTGTGACGATCAGACCCGACTCAAGGCGGATCCCTACGCTTTTTGGGCGGAGCATCGGCCCAAGACCGCTTCCCGGGTGGCCCGGCTGGAAGATTATTCCTGGGGGGATTCCGATTGGATGGCCAAGCGCCGTCAAATCGACCCGCTTCAGAAACCCATGTCCGTCTATGAAGTCCATCTGGGCTCCTGGCGGCGGGGCGGCGATAACGGCGAAGCATTCCTCTCTTACCACGAGCTCGCCGTCCAGATCGTGGATTATTGCAAAAAAATGAATTACACCCACGTCGAGCTGATGCCGGTCATGGAGCATCCGCTCGATGAATCATGGGGTTATCAGGTCGTCAGTTACTTTGCGCCAACGAGCCGCTTCGGCACGCCGAAGGACTTCATGTTCTTTGTCGACCACTGTCACCGCAACGGCATCGGCGTGATCGCGGACTGGGTGCCGGGACATTTTCCTCAAGACCCCCATGGGCTGGCGAACTTTGACGGACGCGAGATTTACGCGTATGAAGATTGGCGTAAGCGCGACCACAAGGATTGGGGGACATTTGTTTTTGATTACGGCCGTCCGGAAGTCAAAAATTTCCTGATCGCCAACGCGCTGTTCTGGCTCGACAAGTACCACATTGACGGCTTGAGAGTGGATGCGGTCGCATCCATGATCTACCTCGACTATTCGCGCAATCACGGTGAATGGGCGCCCAACATGTTCGGCGGCAATGAAAATCTCGAAGCCAAGGATTTTTTAAAACAGTTCAACGAAATCGTTTACGAACGCTTCCCCGGCATTGTCACCGCGGCGGAAGAATCCACCGCCTGGCCGGGGGTTTCACGACCGACCTTCATGGGCGGGCTTGGGTTTGGCCTTAAATGGAATATGGGATGGATGCATGACACGCTCGAGTATTTTTCCAAAGAGCCCGTCCATCGCCGCTGGCATCAGGGCCTGATCACCTTTTCTCTGCTATACGCCTTCACCGAGAACTTCATTCTGCCGATCTCGCATGACGAGGTGGTTCATGGCAAGCGCAACCTGCTCGACAAAATGCCCGGGGATGACTGGCAGCGCCTGGCAAATCTGAGGCTCTTTTTGGGATATATGTTCGCTCATCCGGGCAAAAAACTTCTGTTTCAAGGCTGCGACTTCGGACAGTGGCACGAGTGGTCCGCCGTTCAATCGGTGGATTGGCATTTGCTCGACTTTGACCGCCACCAGCATGTTCAAAAATTGGTTCAGGACTTAAATAGCGTTTACCGCTCACATCCCGCGCTCTATGAGGTGGACTTTAGTTCTGAAGGGTTTGAGTGGATCGACTTCGCGGACGGGGATTCGAGCGTCATCAGCTTCGTCCGCTGGTCCAAGGACCGCAAGGAGCTCATTGTGGCCGTGTGCAACATGACGCCCGTTCCGCGGCATGATTACCGCGTCGGCGTGCCGCATCACGGGACTTACCAGGAACTGATCAACACGGACGCGGCGGATTACGGCGGCAGCGGCATCGGTAATCTCGGCCGCAAGGTCACCGACCCGGTCCCGCATCATCATCGCCCCGCCTCAATGCTGCTGCAGCTTCCTCCTCTGAGTATCGTTCTTCTGAAGCATGAAGGGTAGCCGCCCATGAGCGATACCTGCCTTTGTATCCACGGGCATTTTTACCAGCCGCCCCGCGAAAATCCCTGGATCGAGGGGATTGAGCGTCAGGACAGCGCGGCTCCGTTCCACGACTGGAATGAGCGCATCCACTACGAATGCTATCTCCCCAATTCCCGCGCCCGCGTCATCGACGAAAAGGG
>JAGOUK010000124.1 GCA_018061225.1 Candidatus Omnitrophota bacterium
CCCCGAATCGGCCTCAATAGCAGCGCGGACCCAGGGTCTGAATACCGCCCAGCATAGCGCCCCCATCACGACAGCCGCCGCGGCCGACTTAAGAATGGAAGACCACGGCTTCATCTTATGCTGCGCGCCCAAACGTTTGGCCAGGATGACGTAGAGCACGCAGGCGTTCACGGTCGCGGAGAGACTGGTCGCCAATGCCAGACCGCCGATCTTAAGCGACCACATCAGCGAAGTGTTGAGCGCGATATTGATGCCAAGGCACATGGCCGCCGTCTTGACCGGCGTGCGCGTGTCCTGCATGGCGTAAAAAGCGCTGACCAGGACTTTGATCATGGCGCAGCTGACCAGCCCGAGCGAAAAGTAAAACAGCGCTTCCGACGTGACCCGCACCGACTCGTCCCCGAAGGCCCCGCGCTTAAACAGGATCTCGATGATCTCACGCGAAAAAACCGCCAATCCCACCGCGGCCGGCATCGCCGTAAATACGGCGTTCTTCACCGTGAAGTCCAGCGACGAGCCGAAAGTCGCGTGATCTTTGCGGGCCGCGTGACCCGCCAGCGTCGGCAGAGACGCCTGCGAGAGGGACACCGCGAAGATCGCCAGCGGCAGCTGAAACAACCGTGAGGAATAATACAGCGCCGACTGTCCGCCGTCTCCGACGATGGAAGTAAAAGACGCGATGATGGTGTCCACAAAAACGCTGATCTGATAAATGGCCGTGCCGAAGACACGGGGTCCGAGCAGCCTGAGGACTTTTTGCACGCCCGGATGCCACAAGGCCTCGCGCGACCAAACAGCTCCCGCCTTCAAGAATGCGGGGACCTGAAGCGCGCATTGCAAAAACCCGCCCAGCAGCACCCCCCATGCCAGCGCCTCGATCCCCCAATGCGGCACGGCCAAGACCAGCGCCCCGATCATCATGAGGTTCTGCACCGCCGGCCCGAGGGCGCTGGAACCAAAGTTCTTGAGCGTGTTGAGAACGCCCATCAGGTAGGCCGACAAACCGATCAGAAAGATAAAGGGAAAAATAAGCCGCGTGAGTTTCACGGTCAGATCAAACTTGGCCGTGTCCGCCGCGAACCCCGGCGCCACCAGACTCACCACGGCCGGGGCAAAAATCACGCCGGCCGCCGTGATCATCGTGAGCGCTCCGGTGATCCACAATCCCAGCGCCCCGACCAGGCGCTTAAACTCATCCTCGGATTTAAGCTCACGCGTTTCGGAGAGCACCGGCACAATGGCGGCATTCATCGCCCCCTCACCCACGAGGTCACGGAAGAGGTTGGGGAGCTTAAAACTCACCACAAACGCCTCCGCCGCGATGCCGGTCCCGAACCACCGGGCCATGAGCACATCGCGCGCAAAGCCCAGCACCCGGGAGATCATCGTGAAGACACCGATCACCCCCGCTGAGCGGGCCACACTGGAGTGAGTTGACTTATGAGTGGTCATTGTTTAGAATTAGCGCCTATTTTACCGTACTCGCGGGGGCCCACCAATCGGACCCGCGTCACACACCCTAGGAGTTTTTATGGCAAATCGCAGGAATTCGATCAAGAAGATCAAGGCCGACGCCGTCAAGCGCGACCACAACCGCACCGTCCTCTCCGAGCTTCGCACCATCGAGCGCAAATTTCGTGAAGCCTGCGCCAGCAAGGAAGCGGATAAGGCCAAGACCCTCAACAGCACGCTTTTCTCGAAGCTCGATAAGGCCCTCAAGCGCGGCACGCTCAAAGAGAACGTCGTCAGCCGGACCAAGTCCCGCTTAACGCTCTCCCTCAACAAGGTCGCCAAGGCTTAAAACGCATCGTTCGATCGCTTCGGTCTCGTCCAGTTCGCCCCGCTTGATCTTTTCCTCGCACTCGATCAAAGACTCCAGATCCTTCCGAAGACGCCCGGCGCTCAAGCGCCGGGCGAGGTCGACCGCCTGATTGGCGCGGTAGCTATTCCTGTAAAAAAACTTCTCGGCCACGTCCCCTGCCCCCAGTCCCGTCGCCAGACAATTCTTGACCCTGAGCAGCTGCTCAAATTGATACGCGATAGGGCTTAAGATTTCCTGCACATAGGAACCTTCCGCCTTGAGGCCCCGCACCATCTTGATGGCCGCGCCCGCCCCTCTCGTTTTCATCGAATGAACGATCTCAAACGCGTTCTCTTCCGCCGACCGGCCCAACAAGGCCTCGGCGTCCTTCATCGTCACGGCGGGAGCGTCCGCGCAGTAGATCGTCAGCCGCTCCACCGCCAGGTCCAAAAGCGTCATACTCTTGCCCACGCGGTTCATCATCACATCGGCCGTTCCGGGGTCGCAAGACTTGCCGGACTCGCGGAATCGCTTCACGATCCAGCCCTTGATATCCCCTTCGCGGTAAGGCGTGGCACAGTCGACGGTCTTGCCTAGCGCGGCTAGCGACTTAAGCCACGCGGTCTTGGCGGCGCGCTCCTCGGTCATGATGACCCACACGGTGCGGCCCGAATTCTCGCGGATGCACTTGATCAGGGACTTTTGGTCGGGAGCTTTGACCTTGTCGACGTAGTCGATAACGATCAGTCGGTGGTCGGACAGGAAGGGCGCGGTCTGCGCGTGAGTCAGGATGTCCGAGAGTTCATCCCGGGAAGCATCCCAGCGGTGCTCGTTGAGCGAGGCGGATCCTGGATCTTTAAAAAGGCTGGAGCGCAGGGGCTCCAAGAAACGGTCTCGAAGCGTCGCCTCGCTTCCCAGAAGAAGCGTGACGGCGTCTTTTACCATACCTCTAGGATATTTTCGACGATATGACGGACGAGGTCGGTGAGGGCGTCCTGAACGGATTGGTCTTCGCTGCCGGCATTCACGCCGCTTAGGAAGTATTCGCTGTCGCCGGATACGTCCTTGGCTGACCAGATCACTTGCCCTGACTGCTTATCAACGAGTCGGGCTGAGGCGGTGACGCGGATGCGGAATTCCTGGATGGTGTCATTGGCATTGTAGCGCAACGGCTCACGGTCAAAGCCGGTCAGCTCCGCTATCAAAGTCGCGTCACTCACCGCGTCGGTCGCAACGCGCAAATGGCCGTCAAAGACGAGCCGGTCGATAAGAGCGTTGCGGAGCTCGACCTCAAGACCCGGACGATAGACCTGGAAGGGCTTCTTCTCGGAGATCTCGGCCGAGATGTCGATCTTGTTCTCAATGCGGGGCACATGCACCGAACGGATATGATCAGGCAAAGAGGTCTTGGTGGTATACCCGCAGCCGGAGACCGCAAAAGCCGATGCAAAAATCATCATAAGAACTGCGGAGGCACGCTTCATCTTAGAACATCCCCAGGAATTTTTTACGTTTGGCAGGCACGGCGGCGGCATCCTCGGAGGACGCCTCGGCCGCTTTAACTTCTAATTTCTCGGCAACAGTGGCTTCCTTTTTTTCTTTATTCAGGCCGACCACGTGGAGCATTTTGGACATCACACCGGGCCGTGTGTCCCCCGATTCCAGCATCGCGTCGATCTGCGGCAGGCGCTCGGTCGCTTCCTTGGCGGCGGCCGTCTCAGGAAAGCTGTTGACGACATCGTCATAATACATGCGGGCGCTCTTGAGCTTGCCGCGGCGGTCATAGAAGTTGGCGGTGGTGAAGATTTGACGGGCTTTTTTCTCACGAAGCGCCTGAATGGCTTCGTCCGCTTCGTACTGAAGGCCGGACTTCGGGAAGGCCTTCTTGAAGCCTTCGTATTTTTGGATGGCTTCGTCGGTTTTTTCGGACTGGTATTCCTGCTTGGTCGCCGCTTTATAAGAGGTTTCGGCGATCTTGTACTTGGCCTTGGGCGCGTATTCGGAATTCGGGTATTCGTCGATCACGGCTTGATACGCGCGGTCGGCTTCCTCATAACTGGCGAGCGCGGTGTAAGCATCGCCTAAGCGGTATTGCGCGACGGCGCCGTAAGGACCATAGGGCGCGGAACGGACGATATGCTGATAAAGCTCCGCGGCGGTGTCCTGCGCGGGCAGAATGGCCATGCCGAGGAATTTGGTCTTTTTGCCATCCAACATCGCCTCGGCGAGTTCAAATTGGTGTTCGACCGCGTCATTGAGGCGCTCGCTGTACGGATACCGGTCGATCATGTCGCGGAAAGCAGCGGAGGCCTTGCCAATGTCATTCATCTTTTCATAGCACACGCCGATATGAAATTGCGCTTCGGCGGCCCATTTGCTCTGGGGGAAAGTCTTGATCAGCTTATTGAATTCATCGACCGCACGCTTGTAGTCGTCCGCGTCGAAGTACTGCATCGAAAAAAGATACTGCGCCTCGGGTGTATCCTTGGCCGCGTTCTTGGGATTGGTCCATTTGCCGGACTCAGGGCTCCAGATCCAGGCGGCCTGGACGGTGTGTGCGGAGACGAGAAAAACGGATAAAAGGGCTGAGATGATCAGTATTTTTTTGCGCATAATGAGGAGGATTATACCACACCATATTGGGATGACGAGGACGTTCCGGTCCGATCAATCGTCCATTGATGGGCTCCTTGCGTATCCGTGCGGTGGAGACGGGCGGCGGCGCCTTGAAGCGCGGTTAGAG
>JAGOUK010000125.1 GCA_018061225.1 Candidatus Omnitrophota bacterium
TGCCAACGAAGTGATCGCCAATATCGCCACGCGCAAATTGGGCTCCAAGGGCAAAGTGCATCCTAACGATCACGTGAACAAGGGGCAGTCGTCCAATGACGTGATCCCCACGGCGATCCACGTCTCCGTTTTGCTAGAAGTGAAGCAGTCACTGATCCCGGCGCTTGAAACGCTGGCGGTGACACTTGAGAAAAAAGCCAAGCAATTTGCCAAGATCAACAAGATCGGCCGCACGCATCTTCAGGACGCGACACCGATCTTCCTGGGGCAGGAATTCGCGGGCTGGGCATCGCAGGTCCGTCACGGCATCAAGCGTCTTGGGCAGGGCATGGACGCCCTGAGAGAACTTCCTATCGGCGGCACCGCGGTCGGTACCGGGATCAATACCCATCCCAAATTCGCGGCAGGTGTCTGCGCCGATATGAGTCGCGAATTGAATGAAAAGTTCTTTGAAGCCAAGAATCACTTTGAGGCTCAGTCCGCGAAAGATTCCTGCGTCGAGATGAGCGGCGACTTGAGAACGGTCGCGGTGAGTCTCACAAAGATCGCCAATGACATCCGCTGGATGGGCTGCGGACCTCGTGCGGGCTTCGCGGAGCTTAAGGTTCCGGCGGTGCAGCCAGGGTCCTCCATCATGCCCGGCAAGATCAATCCGGTGATCGCCGAATCGCTCTTGCAGGTGTGCGCGGAAGTTGTTGGTAATGATGCGGCCGTCGCGTGGGCCGGCGCCTCCGGCGTGTTTGAACTCAATGTCATGATGCCGGTCATCGCCTGGAACCTCTTGGAGTCGGCGCGTTTACTAGCCAATGCCGTGAGTATGTTCGAGTCCAAATGTGTGCGCGGGATAGAAGCTGACACCAAAGTCTGCGAAGGTCAGATCGAAAAATCGCTGATGCTCTGCACGGCGCTGGTGCCGATCCTGGGTTATGACGCGTCCGCGAAACTGGCTAAGGACGCCTACAAAGAAGGCCTGACCATTCGGCAGATCGTCCTCGAACGGAACTTGGTGGACGAACTGACACTGTCCAAGGTCTTAAACGCCAAGAACATGTCGAGCGGCGACTAGCAGATTGCTGAAAAAGCCCCGGATGCGTCGTTGACTGATATTCTTCGGCTGATTCATTATTGTTTGACGAGTCTGGCGCTGGGCTTCGCGGTGATCGCGCTGCCCGCGTCAGGATTCATCTTTCGGGACCCGACCCGCTACGGTATTTCGGACGGTCAGTACGGTCTGCTTTTTCTGCCCATGGTCACGGCGACCATCCTCGTCGGTTTTGCTTACACAAATCTGTCGGCACGTTTTGGCCGTCACAGGCTTTTTTGCGCGGGCTTTGTTCTCACGGGTATTTATCTGACGCTGCTGCTTGCCGCCAGTTTTATGAACGGCAGGCCGACGCCGGTGTTTTGGACGCTGATGACCGCGCATGTCTTTTTGGGACTTGGCTTTGCTATCATCATGTCAGCCGTGAATGTGTTCGCGATCGAGCTTTTTCCGAATCACCGCACTTCCATTCTGACCGCCATTCACGGGATGTTTGGGGTCGGAGCGCTGTTGAGCCCATTGGTCTTGACCCTCTGGTACCGCGCCGGTTGGTGGCAGGGGCTGATCCTCACCGCGTTTGTCGAGATCGGCGCGGCCGGCGCCGCCGCGATCCCGGCGAAATCGGTTCCGCCAGCCGCCGAGCCGCTGAGCGGCACGGGAGCATCCTCCAATCCTCTGACCCTATATCGCGCGCTTCCGGCCCGGGCGAAGGGCTTTATCGCGGTTCTGGTTCTTTACGGAACGCTGGAGGCTCTGGTCTCTAACTGGTCTACGATTTATCTCACCCGCGACCGGGGATTTAGTCCCACGACGGCGGCCGTGTGTTTGTCGCTGTTCTGGGGTTTTTTGGCGGCGGGACGCGTGCTGGCAACTTTTGTGGCGATGCGGATCGAATCCCGGCATCTCTTTAGGGCGGCGCCTTTTGTGGTCTTCGCGGGCGTTCTCATGCTCAACGCGGTTCGTTTGGAGTCGGCTGTATTTTTGCCCTACATGATTATCGGGCTAGGGTGTTCGTATACTTTTCCCGTCTCAGTGAGTCTTACAACGCGCTATCACGAGCCTCAGCGGGAGCTGCTCCCAAGCTTCATGCTCGCGGGACTTATGACCGGCGTCGGGCTTGGGTCCAGCTTGATCGGTTTTTTGAGCGGTCAGGGACTGTTCACATTGGAGCAGGCATTTGCCGCGGGCATTGCTGTTGCGGCGGGGCTGTGCATCCTCTTTTTCTTTTTGACCCGCAAACCCATCGAGTTGTAAAAAATGAAGTTTTGTCGACCACAGAAATCATGACACGGATTTTACAAACAAAGCGTCAACTTATCGATGGGAATGCGATAAAATACCCCGCCCCTTAGCATCAGTGGTATGTCGGCATAAATCATCGCAACCGCAGGAGTTTCTTCAATGAAAATAAAATCTTTGTCCGCAATCGCGGCCGCGCTTATTTTGTCTTCCGGTTCCGCCGTTTGGGCGGCCGACTATGCCGTTGATGCGGCACACACCACGGTCAGCTTCAAGATCCGCCATCTGTTCTCCAAAGTGCAGGGTGAGTTCAAGGTGTTCGAAGGAAGTTTTTCATACGACCCGGCCGATCTGTCACAGTGGAAAGTTGAAGCCAAGGCGGATGCCGCTTCGATCGACACCAACGTCGAAAAGCGCGACAACCACCTTCGCTCCAAGGACTTCTTTGATACCGCGAATTATCCTGAAGTGACATTCAAATCCACTGGCGCGCGGGATCAGGAAGGCGAAACGGCCAAGTTGGATGGTCTTTTGACCATTCACGGGGTAGAAAAACCCGTGACGTTTGACGTCGAAGTTCACGGCGAAGGCAATGACCCCTGGGGCAATACCCGGCTCGGACTCACCGCTACGACCAAGATCAACCGTAAAGACTTTGGACTGACCTGGAACGAAACGCTTGAGACCGGACAGCTGCTTGTCGGCGAAGAAGTCGACATCACACTCGAAATTGAAGGCTTAAAACAGTAACGAACGAACAGAGGAGAAGAGATGACTAAGAAAAAAATGTTGATCGCAGCTTCGGTCGCCGGTCTTATGGCGGCGGTGTCCGCCGGCGCGGCGAATGCCGGCATGGAGAGCATGTCCGGACAAGGCGAAACCGTTCATTGCTACGGCATCAACAAGTGCAAGGGCACGGGTGATTGCGGCGGCAAGGGCGCGTCCTGCGCGGGCACCAATGCCTGTAAAGGTCATGGCTGGCTTTCGCTTCCTGAAGACACCTGCCTTAAGATCGACGGCGGACGTCTGACCTCAGAGGAATAGTTGATTGGACTCCAACCCCGCATCCACATGGCCTTTGCTGGGATGCGGGGTTGGACTTCGTCCGGATCATTATGATCAGCTGCTCGGCGCCAAGCCGGGCGTGGATTGGTTCGAGGCCACTTCCGAAAATTACATGACTTCCGGCGGGCGTCCGCTCTGGGTGCTGGAGCAGATCCGCCGCAATGTTCCGGTCGCGCTGCACGGCGTCTCGATGTCGATCGGTTCGACCGACCCGATCGACCAAGATTATCTCGAGCGTCTCAAAGTGCTGGCCGACCGCATCGACCCCGCCTTTGTCTCCGATCATTTGTGTTGGGCCAGCGTCGAACGCAAAAACCTGCACGACCTTCTCCCGCTCCCGTTCACCGAAGAAGCTCTGTGCCACATTTGTACCCGCGTCGACCAGGTGCAAAATTTTCTTGGCCGCCGCATCCTGCTCGAAAACGTCTCCTCCTACATCACGTACCAACACTCTGTCATGTCCGAATGGGAATTCCTGGCTGAAGTCAGCCGCCGCTCCGGCTGCGGCATTCTGCTCGACATCAATAATATTTACGTCAACGCGGTGAACCACGGCTTTGAGGCTCAGGATTTTTTAAAAGGAATCCCCGGAAGCGCCGTCGGATATTTTCATCTCGCCGGGCACACCAATATGGGGAAATGGCTTTTTGACACGCATTCGCGCCCGGTGATCGAGCCGGTGTGGGATCTGTACCGGGACGCATTGCGGCTTTATGGAAAAAAATCCACGCTCATCGAATGGGACGAAGATATTCCGGAGTGGGACCGCTTGGCGGAGGAGGCGGATCGAGCCAGAAAAATTTATCAGGCCGCGTCAAACAAAGGGGTGATCGGCGGCGATCGCGCGCTCGAGAGTCAGGCATCAAAGCGCCGTGGAATCACTTCGGCCGCCGCGGCCCCTCATAATGACGGGGCGGCCACATTGGCTGAGGTGCAGGCATGGATGCGGCGTCGAATCTATCCGGACCTCGCCGAAGCGTCTGACGCGAGCGCTTCCGCTGCCGGCTCGAGGCCGGTCGAACTCAACCCGCAAGGGGGCGACCCGGGCGAGGCACGTCTTGAGGTCTATGCGGGCGGTTATCCCGCGCGCATCGCCGAGTCGCTCAAAGAATCCTTCGAGGCGGTTCAGCAC
>JAGOUK010000126.1 GCA_018061225.1 Candidatus Omnitrophota bacterium
ATCGGGGTCAGCGCAATGAGCCCTCGTGGGTGCGGCTGGTGGCAGCCAAGATCGCCGAATTGCGAAGCGAGGCACCGGAGCGTGTTCTGGAGACGACTGCGCGCAACGCGCGAAAAATATTCGGACTTCCCGCGGCCCCCGCATGCTAAAAGCCCTGACCGCGTACATCCGCCGGGAGCCGTGGACATTTGCAATGGCGGCATGCCTTACGATTGTCATGGCGGCGTCCTGGTTCGCGCCGCGCGCGCCGCGTTCGGCGGATACTCTTTCGGAAAGCGGACGTTTGCAGACAACGCAAAAAATCGAAGCCCTAGGCAAGCGGCTGGCGGAGGATGACTCCGCCAGACCGGCGATGATGATGGTTTCGCTTATTTTGACCGGACTTATTCTAATAGGCTCCATCTGGGGCACGGTTTGGATGGGCTCGATCCGCCGCGGGGAAAGATGGATGGATCGTTTTGGCGACCCGCGGCTTCTCTGGGGAGCGGGAGAAATATTTAAGGCGTTGGTGCTATTGTTCTTTTTGGACCTGGTTCTGTCCACCACACTTGGCTATGCGTTGGGCTTCCTGGGTAATGGGTCGATGAATATCGCCCTCATGACCGGCTCGCTGCTGCGATCGGTCCTGATCCTGATGTTTCTTTACAGGATCGCGAAGCGGGGAGGCGGCGGATGGACGGACTTGGGATGGTGTCTCAACCGGTTTTGGACACAGGCCCGCTGGGGGCTGGCCGGGTATTTGGCGATGATCCCGGTCTATATGTTCATTTTGGGTGTTCTGATGCTTGTGTTGAGTTTGCTCAAAATGGAATCGCCGGTGCAGGCACCGGTTCAAATACTTTACACAGAGTCGAACACGGCAGCCCTTTGGGCGTTTGCGCTTTTTATGGGCGTGCTGGGTCCGTGGTTCGAAGAAATCTTGTTTAGAGGTTTTTTGTATCCGGTCCTCCGCGCCCGCGCCGGAGTGTGGACCGGTGTCTTGGCCACCAGTATTCTCTTTGCGGCGCTGCATGGGCACGGCATCGCGTTTGCGCCGATTTTGGTTTTGGGATTGGCGCTCAATTTGCTTTATGAGCGCAGCGGTTCGGTGATCCCCGGCGCGGTGCTTCACATGACGCACAATTGCGCGATGCTCGCGGTCACGTTCTGGATCAAAGGAATGTCGGTATGAAAAAAATGACCGAAGCGGGATTGATTGATTGGATACGAAAAGCATCGCCGGCAGACTCGAGGGTGCTGGTCGGCATCGGCGATGACGCGGCGGTGGTTCGCGGGTCGGCTCAAATGGCCTTCAAAACCGACATGATTATCGAAAACGTGCATTTTGAGCGCCGCGGATCAAGGCCGGAGGATTGGGGCTATAAGGCCGCCGCGGTGAATTTAAGCGACATGGCGGCGATGGGTGCCAAGCCTGAGTATGCGCTGGCCGCCGTCGGCTTACCGGCCGATATGAGCCCAAACTGCGCGAGGGCGATCCACCGCGGCATGATGCGGGCGCTTGGCGCCTTTGGCGTGGCCCTGGTCGGGGGAGACACCTGCCGATCCGAGCGGATCACGATCGCGGTATTTATGGCCGGATCCATCAATCGCGGTAAAATGTTTCTCAGGTCCGGCGGGTCTTCCGGCGATGTTCTTTTTGTGACCGGCAAGCTTGGAGGGTCATTGCGTTTTGGCCGGCATCTGCGCTTTGTGCCGCGGATACGGGAATCTGAATATTTGGCAAAGCATTATCAGGTTCGCGCCATGATGGATATTTCGGACGGTTTGGCCAAGGACTTGCGTCTATTGGGTGCCGAGAGCGGAACCGGCGCCGAGTTGGAAACCGCGCGCATACCCGTCCATTCGGACGCCGGCCGACGCGGTGTTTCCGCGGCGCTTCTAGACGGGGAAGATTTTGAATTATTGTTTGCGCTTAAGGATGTCCAAGCCCGCCGTCTGGAGCGGGACCGCGCGGCCGGCCGACTCGGCATGCGCTTTTATCGAATCGGCCGCTTAGTTCCCAAAAAACAAGGATTCACGCTCATTGGCACCGATGGCACACGACAAAACATTCCCCCCGCACCGGATCATCACTTCGGATCCTGACGAGACGCGCCGTTTGGGCATCGACTTGGGCCGGCGAATGAACGTCGGCGTGATGTTGCTTCAGGGCGCCCTGGGAGCGGGGAAGACGACGTTCGTCAAAGGATTGGCGGAGGGGCTTGGGTTTAAGCAGGCGCCGCGTGAGGCGGGCAGCCCGACTTTTGTTCTTTCGCGGGAGTATCCCGGGCGCCTCCCCCTGATTCACATCGATCTTTACCGGCTGGACGCCATCGGACCAGAAACGGGGGACTGGCTGATCGAAACCTTCAATCGAGACGCGGTGGTCGCCGTCGAGTGGGGGGAGCGGGCCCTGGAATGGATGCCGAGAGATTTTTTGAGGATACGGTTTGATCATCAGGACGACGGCTCACGGGCAATCGCCTTCGAGGTTCTTGGCGGGATGAAATTTAAAAACGACGGATCCAAAAAATAATGAAACCTTCCCGCGCCGCATCCGCGCAGCCGTCCTGTATTGCCTGGGATACTTCCGGGCACGCGCTGGTGATTGCCGCGACCCATCGCGGCCGCAAAGCGGAAACTCGAAGCTCCGGCCTGGCCTATCATTCCGAAAAACTTTTTGTCACCCTCGAGGCCCGCAGCCGGGCACTGGGAATGGATTTGTCCAAACTCGACTTTGTTGCCGTGGGGCGAGGGCCGGGCTCTTTCACAGGAGTCCGAGTCGGCGTGACGGCGGCCAAAACTCTGTGTTACGCGTCAGGAGCTCGTCTCATCATGCTGTCGAGCCTGGAGATTATCGCCGCGAATCTGCGCGAAGAAAAGCGCCGCGTGTGCGTGGTGCAGGACGCGCGACGCAGCCGGCTTTTTACCGCTGCTTATCAAAACGGGGTTTGCGTCCGGGCGCCCCAGCTGGTTCACACAGGAGACTTTTTGTTTCAGCTCGAAAGCGGCACCATTTACACCGGTGACGCGGTGATGATGTTTGCCGATACACTGTCCCGTAAATACGGCCGAGGAGCCGTGATTCGGGACCGCCGGTTATGGAGCCCTCAGCCCGGAACGCTTCTAAAAGTCGCTCTCGAACACTGGAATCAGCAGAGCTTCAGCGATCCGCTGAAGGCCGTGCCGGAATATCTTTATGAGGACACCTGCAATGTCACGCAGCCAAATCCCTCCAAGCGTCAACCGCGCTGATATCAGCCTGCCGGCCTTTCGCCGGAACCTGGCCCGCATCCGCGCCCGCGTCGCTCCCGACGCGGGAATGCTGCTCGTGGTCAAATCCGACGCGTACGGCCATGGGATGCTTCGCATGGCTCGCGAAGCGGCCAGGGAAAAAGGGGTTGTGTATTTTGGCGTCGCGTCTCCGGAAGAGGCTGTCGCTCTGCGCGGCTCGGGCATTCGTAAGCCCATTCTGCTGCTCACGCCGCCCCATCCGCGCTGGATACGCGGACTTGTTCAGGCGGATATTTCAATATCCGTTTCTTCCTTGGAGGAGGCCGCGCGCATCAGCAAGGCGGCGGTCCAGCAGCGGCGGCGGGTCAAGATACACGCGGAAGTTGACACCGGAATGGGGCGACTGGGAACCGACCCTTCGAAGGCGCTGCAATTATTTTTCTCGCTGCACAAATTAAAGTCGCTTGAGCTTGAAGGGGCGTACACTCACTTTCCTTGCGCCGACGAGCATTCGCCCGCGATTTGCGAGGGGCAGATCGCTGTTTTTGGCATGGCGGTTGAATTGTTCCGCGATATGCATCCGGGCGCGCTCCGTTACGCGCACACAGCGAATAGCGCGGCCCTATTCCGGCTCAAGCAATCACACTTCAACCTCGTCCGCCCGGGCTTGTCGGCTTACGGAGTGGATCCGATGTGCGGCATTGACCGCTCGCCCCGCTCTATTCCAGACCTGGAACCCGTTATGAGCTTGAAGACGAAGATCGCTTTTCTCAAAGAAGTCCCCGCGGGCACCTGCATCAGCTATCGATCGACGTACAAGACGCGCGCGCGCTCGGTGATCGCGACGCTTCCCATTGGTTATTCAAGCGGATACTCCCTGCGCCTTTCAAACCAGTCCAAAGTGCTGATTCGCGGGCGTTTCTTTCCGGTGGCTGGCCGAGTGACCATGGATCAAATCATGGTGGATCTGGGCAGCTGGAAAGGGGCGCGGCTCTGGGAGGACGTGGTGCTGATCGGCAAATCCGGACAGCGGCGGATCAGCGCCGAAGAACTGGCGCGCCTCTCCGGAACCATTCCTTACGAAACACTTTGCGGCATTCACCCCAAGGTTCCCAGGATCTACAGCTCCTGAGACTATGCTATAATTAGTCTTCATGATCACTGAACAGCAAGTTTTGCAAAAATTAAGCGCGATCCAGGACCCGGATTTGGGACAGGACATTGTTAAG
>JAGOUK010000127.1 GCA_018061225.1 Candidatus Omnitrophota bacterium
TCGATGTTGATCTGGCCAATCGCTTCGTTGAAGAGATCAAGCCCATGGTCAAGTCCACCCGCCGTCCCGAAGTGCTCGGCGGTATCGGGGGGTTTGGAGCGATGTTTCGGCTGCCGCTCAACAAGTACAAGCGTCCCGTTCTCGTGAGCTCCACCGATGGTGTCGGCACCAAGCTGGTCTCGGCCAAGTTGGTCGGCAAACCCGAGGTGCTGGGTGTGGATCTGGTCGCGATGAATGTGAACGATATCGTGACTTGCGGCGCGGAGCCGCTTTTCTTTTTGGATTACTTTGCCGTCGGTAAGATCGATCTGGCACTTATGAAGCCCATCATTAAGGGGATCACGGACGCTTGCAAGGAATCCGGCTGCTCGCTCATCGGCGGCGAGACCGCCGAAATGCCCGGCGTTTATACCCCGGGAGATTTTGATCTGGCCGGTTTTGTGGTCGGTGTCGTTGAGCAGGGCAAGGAGATCACCGGCAAAGACGTTAAACCCGGCGACGCGATCATCGGCTGCGCGTCGAACGGCATCCACTCCAACGGATTTTCGATGGTGCGCCGCGTGTTTGATGATGCCTTCATGAAGCAGCATGCCGACGAGATCATCCGGCCGACGAGGCTTTACGTGAAGCCGGTGCTGGAGCTTGTTAAGCGGGTGAAGGTGAAAGCCATGGCGCACATCACCGGAGGCGGGTTTTATGACAATATCCCGCGCGTGCTGGCGAAAGGAACCGGCGCATCCATTCATGCCGGCAGCTGGAAAGTGCCGACCGTTTTTAAATGGCTTACTGAGAAGTCCAACGCGTCCTACCAGGAAATGTACCGCACCTTCAATATGGGTATCGGCTACGTGATCGTGGTTCAGGCCAAGGACGCGAGAAAAACGCTCACCGTGCTCAAGAAAACTGGTGTGGAAGCCTCTGTGATCGGTGAAGTGGTTCGCGGCTCAGGCGTGAAGATCCACTAAGGAAAATACGTAAAAAATATGGCGCAGACCCGCATGAAGATTTTGGTGGTTGGTTCCGGCGGCCGGGAGCATGTGCTGGCCTGGAAGGCCGCGCAAAGTCCACGGGTCGAAAAGGTTTTTTGCGCGCCGGGCAACGCGGGGATTGCGCAGGATGCCGTCTGCGTTCCGATCAGCGCCACGGACATTGCGGCTCTGACAGAATTTGCCCTGAAGGAAGGTATCGACCTCACGCTGATCGGACCCGAAGCGCCTCTCACCGCCGGCATCGTTGACGCCTTTAAGGCCAGGGGCCTCAAGGTATTCGGACCGGATCAGTTTTGCGCGCAGTTAGAAGGCAGTAAGATTTTTTCCAAACGTCTGATGAATCAGCTGTCGATCCCGACGGCCGCTTCACAAGAGTTCACGGACGCCTCCGCAGCGTCCGAATACCTCCGCAAATCTTCTTATCCCGTTGTGATCAAGGCCGACGGACTGGCCGCCGGCAAGGGCGTCACCATCGCGGCTTCCTTCGCGGAAGCCGAGGCGGCCGTTCGGGAAGCGATGACGGACCGCGTCTTCGGCGACGCGGGCGCCAAAATATTGATCGAGGAATTTCTCGACGGGGAAGAAGCCTCTCTTATCGCGGTGTGCGATGGCGAAACGGCCGTGTGTCTCGCCTCCAGCCAGGACCACAAGCGCATCTTTGACGGGGATCAGGGCCCCAACACCGGCGGCATGGGGGCGTATTCGCCCGCGCCGGTTGTCACGCCTCAGGTGGAGCGGGAAGCCCTCGACCGTGTGTTCAAACCCATTCTCAAAGAGCTCAAGAAACAAGGTCATCCCTTTGTCGGCTTTCTTTACGCGGGGCTGATGATCACGGCCAAGGGCGTTTATGTTCTGGAGTTCAATGTCCGCTTTGGCGACCCTGAAGCTCAGGCGGTTCTGCCGCGGCTCAAGACGGATCTGGTGGATGTTGCCGAGGCCTGTGTCACGGGTAATCTCGCGCAGCTTTCGCTGCAATGGTCTCAGGAGGTCTCGGTCACGGTCGTGCTCGCGGCCGCCGGATACCCCGGAACGCCGCGCAAAGGAGATCTTGTCGAAATGCTGGGCAGCGGTTGGCCCGAAGGTATTCATGTTTTTCACGCCGGCACCGAAGGAAAAGACGGGCTGGTTCATACGGCCGGCGGACGAGTGCTCGCGGTGACCGCGCTCGGCGCCGACGTGCCCGCGGCCGTGGATCGGGCCTATTGGGGAGTGGGGCGTATCCGTTTTGAAGGAATGCAGTTTCGCCGTGATATCGCCCATCGGGCGCTGCAAAGATTAACGACGAAAGGAAGATAAAATGACAGCCAAATCACCCTTAAAGGTCGTCATCCTCATGGGATCGGCCAACGACCAGGACCAACTGAAGCCCTGCGGACAGGTGCTCAAAGAATTTGGAATACCTTACGAAGCCCGCGTACTGTCCGCGCACCGCACTCCCAACGAAACCGTCGAGTACATCGCGGAAGCCGAATCCCGCGGAGCGGAAGTCGTGATCGCGGCGGCCGGCGGCGCGGCCCATCTCGCAGGCGTCTGCGCGGCGCATACCCTGCTCCCCGTGATCGGCATTCCCGTGGAATCAGCCAGTCTGAAGGGGATGGATTCGCTGCTTTCGACCGTTCAGATGCCCCCCGGTATTCCGGTGGCCACGGTCGCGATCGGATCGATGGGCTCCAAAAATGCCGCCTATCTGGCCATTCGCATCATGGCGATCAAGGACAAGGCGCTTGCTGGTAAGCTCGTGGATTTTAAGGAAAAAATGCGGCGGGATATTCTCGCCAGCAAGGTGGATGTTTAGTGCCCAATCCCACGCTTCCTCCGGCCGTTCGCGAAGTGCTGTTTGTCTGCACGGGCAACAGCTGCCGCAGCGTGATGGCCGAGTACCTCTTTAATAAAATGGCGGCCGACAAGGGGTTGAGTGTTCGGGCTCATTCCGCCGGCGTAGCGGCCCCGCAGGGTTCCGGACCCAGCTTCGAAACGCTCGAAGTCCTCAAGCTCGACGGCATCGATGCCAGACGGCATTCGAGCCGCATGGTTCATGAGGACATGATGGAAAGCTCGGACATGGTCCTGGCGCTCACCGAACAGCATGCGGCACATCTCAAGCGGCATTTTCCGGAAAATGAATCCAAAGTTTACCTGATGACGGAGTTCTATGCCGGCGACGACCGCGCGCTTTTTATCCAAGGGATTCCGGACCCGATCGGCATGAATCATCATTTTTATAAAAATACTTATCTCGTGATCCGCGCCTGCGTGGACACGCTCGTGAAGCAGCTCGCAGCCGCGGGAAAAAAGTCCTCATGAAGATCGCTATCGGCACCGACCACAGGGGATATGAAGCTAAGAACAAGCTTGCCGCGGCGCTTAAGGCAGATGGACATGAAGTGATTGATTGCGGAACGAATTCCGCGGAACCCTGTGATTATCCGGATCCCGCCTTCCGCGTCGCGTCACAGGTCTCGCGGGGTCAGGCGGACCGCGGTGTTTTGATTTGCATGAGCGGCATCGGCATGGCCATCGCCGCCAACAAAGTCAAAGGTGTCCGCGCCGGCCTCTGTCATAAGAGCTCGACCGCCAAGCTGAGCCGCGAACACAACGATGCTAATGTGCTGGTGCTCTCGTCGATGGAAGCGACGGAACCGATGGAAAATATCGTCCGGACCTGGCTCGCGACCCCATTTGAAGGCGGCCGCCACGCGCGCCGCGTCGAAAAAATCACCGAGATCGAAAACGGTCTAATGAAGGAGTAGTCACAGTGGACTCGATTAAAAAACAAGACCCCCAGATTTATGACGCGATCTGCAAAGAGATGCGCCGCCAGCACGAGAACATCGAGCTCATCGCGAGCGAAAATTTCACCAGCGTGGCCGTTATGGAAGCCGCCGGCACCGTGCTCACCAACAAATACGCGGAAGGCTATCCCGGCCGTCGTTGGTACGGCGGATGTGAAAACGTTGATGTTGTTGAGCAGCTGGCGATCGACCGCGCGATGAAGTTATTCGGCGCCGAGCACGCCAATGTGCAGTCGCATTCCGGCTCTCAGGCCAATATGGCGGCGTATTTTGCGCTGATCAAACCCGGCGACACGGTGTTGGGTATGAATCTGGCGCATGGCGGTCACCTGACGCATGGTCATCCCATGAACTTTTCGGGCAAGCTGTTCAATATCGTGCCTTACGGCGTTAGCGAAAAAGACGAGCGCATCGATTATGATCAGGTGGAGGCTTTGGCTAAAGAGCATAAACCCAAAATGATACTCGTGGGTGCGTCTGCCTACCCGCGCATCATCGATTTTGCGAGATTCCGTCAGATCGCCGACCAGGTCGGCGCCAAGCTCATGGTCGACATGGCTCATATCGCGGGTCT
>JAGOUK010000005.1 GCA_018061225.1 Candidatus Omnitrophota bacterium
GTCCTCGTGCGTGGCTTTTCTGCGAAAAAGAATGGGACCAAACCCGATCGAAAAACGCTCCACCCGGATCTTGAGCAGCCGCGCGGTGATGTAATGGCCCCACTCATGAGTGACGATGAGAATGCTCAACACGGAAAGAAATAAAAGCGGTCCTTGCATGGGAACTCCTATGGGGTGTGTGCCGCGGAGGACAGATCCCGCACGGCCCGTAAAGCTTCTTCGCGTGCTCTCGCGTCGGCCGCAAGCACCGTTGCCAGACTCGGCTGCGCGGCCGCATCATCATTAGCCAGAACACGCTCGATCACATTCGGAATATCCGCAAAATCAATACGGTCGGACAAGAACGCCTCAACCGCCACTTCATCCGCCGCGTTCAAGGCTGCCGGAAGCGTCGTGTCCCCTTTACGGGCAACCTCCAGCGCCATGCCTAGACATGGAAACTTGGCGACATCCGGCTTCATGAAGTGCAATTTGCCGATGGCGGCCCAGTCCGTTGTCAGCTCGGGGTGCGGCACGCGGTTCGGATAACCCAGACAATGAATTAGCGGCAGCTTCATGTCAGTGGGTCCGGCCTGCGCCAGCACACTTCCGTCGACAAATTCCACCATCGAATGAATCACGGCCTCCGGATGGATCACGATTTCGATCCGGTCCGGCTCAATGTCAAATAGCCATCTGGCTTCCAGGATCTCCAGCCCCTTATTCATAAGGGTCGCGGAGTCCACGGAGATTTTCTTGCCCATATTCCATCGAGGATGGCGGATCACCGTTTCTTTGGACAGCCCGCGAAAGGAAGCAGCCGGAACATCACGAAGAGGTCCGCCTGATCCGGTTAAAAGGATTTTGCGGATAGTATCGCGTGAACGCTCTCCCTCGAGACACTGAAATATTGCGTTGTGCTCACTGTCCACCGGGAGTATACGCACGGAGTGCCGGGCCGCGGCCTCCATGACGAGACGGCCCGCCATAACGAGCAATTCCTTATTGGCAAAAGCGATGGTCCGGCCCGCGGCAATGGCATCCAATACGGGCAAAAGCGACGAGCTGCCGCTGGAGGCCGCAATCACTAAATCCGCGCCAGGCCAAACGGCGATCTGACGCAGAGCATCCCGGTCATTCAATAGAAGCGCGGAACCCGTTCCCCTGCGCTTGAGCTCTGCCGAGGCCTGAGGATTCGACAGGACAACGGCCTGCGGCTTGAACTCCGCGATCTGAAGCGCCAGCTCCTCATAATTGGAATCAGCCGCCAAGGCGACGACTTGAAACCGTTGCGGATGGGCTCTGACGATTTCTAACGCGTTCTTTCCGACGGATCCCGTTGAACCCAAAATAATGATCCGCTTCACCCGGAGATCCCCACTACAAAAAAGTAAAACAAAGGTGCCGTGAAAAGCACGGAGTCCAGCACATCCAAAAGACCGCCAAAACCCGGCACTACGGAACTGGAATCTTTGACACCGCAGTAGCGCTTGATCAAAGACTCCGAAAGATCCCCGCACTGCGCCACAACGCCCATCACAAGACCCACGGCCACGAGATAGGCGGGCGACCAAGCCGCGGGCAGATGCCCCGCAAACGAAACGGACACCACCACGCTGGCAATCAGTCCGGCAATGGTGCCTTCAACGCTTTTTTTGGGGCTGACATGAGGAATCAGGCTGTGCTTGCCCCACAAAGTGCCGAACAGATAGGCCGCAATATCGCCGGATTTGGTGACGGCGATGAGGTAAGCGATCCAAAGATGTCCGTCGGGCAGGAATCGTAATTTGATCAGATGACTCATGAACCAGCCGATGTAAAGAATGGCGAATAACGTGAGCGCAATCCCTTCCAAGGCTTTGGGATTATCGGAACGTAAAAACTGAATCAAAAAAAGGCCAAAGCACGCCAGGACGATAAACAACACTTCCCCGGCCCTGGTCCCTCCGCCCGCATCAAAAACCACCAGCGGAATGAGCGCGCACATGGCAATGCCAAAAACGCTGTAAACCTGCACCCCTCTGGCCTTGAGCATTTCCAAAAGTTCCCAACAGCCAAAAGCGCTCACCAAAGCAACTCCGATGCTCCAGAACCAAACCGCGCCCCACCAAAGTCCCGCAAAGACGCCCAGTGTCAGCGCCAGCCCGGCAAATACCCTGCGCACAAGGTTTGCGTTCATGCCACCGCTCCAAACCGCCGTTCGCGGGAGGCGTAATCCGCCAATGCATTCTCAAAATCTTCCCGCGTGAATTCTGGCCAAAACTTTGAAGAAACAAATATTTCGCTGTATGAACATTGCCAGAGTAAAAAATTAGAAAGCCGCATCTCTCCGCTGGTGCGGATCAGGAGGTCCGGATCCGGGGTCCCGGCAGTATCAAGGAGGCTTGAGAAGTCGTCCTCGGTCAAAGCCTGCGCCATCTCCCCCAACTGCTGCGCCGAAAACGATGGGGCGGCACTCGCTGCGCCGACAAAACGCCTGACGGCAGTGAGAATTTCTTGACGAGCACCGTAATTTAGCGCAAGTGTGAGGGTGAGTTTTGCATTCGAAGCCGTCGCGGATGTGAGATCGGCGATTTTTTGCTGAATGGCAGGCCTAAGCGCCGCGGTGTTGCCGATCGTCTTAAATCGGATCCCGTCCCTGATCACTCCAGGACCCTCGGAATCCAGCTGCCGCTCCAGAAGATCCATCAAAAAATCGACTTCATTCTTGGGGCGCTTCCAATTTTCGTGACTGAAGGCGTAGAGGGTGAGGTAAGGGATATTGAGATCGATGCAAGCCTGCTTCACCATTTGCACCGTTTGAGCGCCCTGCTGATGCCCCTTGACCCTCGGCAGATTCCGTTGCTTGGCCCAACGGCCGTTGCCGTCCATGATCACGGCAACATGAGCGGGTAGCGCCGGTGTATCGGACGGCCGCCCCATGAGGGTCATACCTTGCAGGGGATCACCTGACCGCGTTCCTTGCCAACAGAAACCATGCGGACAGGAACTTCAACCAGCTTAGAGATGCGCTCGATGTAGCGGCGGGCGTTGAGAGGAAGATCCTGATATCTGCGGATATGCCCCGTGGGTGACTTCCACCCCGGGAGCTCTTCATAGACCGGCTTCATCCCGCGCTGAACTTCAATCGAGTGGGGAAAATTCGTGAACGTTTTTCCCTTGTAACGGTACGCGACCGCGATCTTCAGCTTATCCAAAGTGTCTAAAATATCCAGCTTGGTCAGCGTCAGACGCGTCAATCCGTTCAGGCGGCCGGCGTATCGGACCACACACGCGTCAAACCAGCCGCAGCGGCGGGCCCGGCCGGTGGTCGCGCCAAACTCCTGCCCCAGAGTTCGCATCTTTTCCATGAACACGGGCTCGAATTCCGTTGGGAAGGGGCCTTCCCCGACCCGCGTCGTGTAAGCCTTGGCCACGCCCATAATTTCTTTGATCGCGCGTGGCGACACGCCCGCTCCGACACAGGCGCCCCCGGATATGGTCGAGCTGGATGTGACGAACGGATAGGTTCCTTGATCAATATCGAGCAGGGTTCCCTGAGCGCCCTCAAAAAGAACTTTTTTGCCGGCGCGTATCGCCTCATCCAGGAGAACAAAAGTATCAGCGCAATAAGGCTTGAGTCGGCGGGCATATCCGAGATATTCGGCATGAAGCTTCTTGTATTCAAAGCCCTTGAAGTTGTAAAGCTTTTTGAAGATTTCGTTCTTCTCCTTGAGCGACAGCTGAAGCCGCTGAGGAAAAAGAACCGGGTCGTAGAGATCGCCCAACCGGATGCCGGACCTCAGTGCCCTGTCAGAATAACAAGGACCGATCCCTCGGCCGGTCGTGCCAATTTTGATAAATCCTTTTTTCTCTTCCCGCAGCCGGTCGTAGATGCGGTGGTAAGGAAAAATCAAGTGGCACTGCTCGCTAACCCAAAGGCGTCCACGGGTCTTGATCCCGCCGGCTTCAAGCATCTCAAGTTCTTTGACGAGTTCGGCCGGATCCACGACGACGCCGTTCCCGATCACGCAAGTCACGCCCGGCTCTAAGATTCCCGACGGAACGAGATGCATGACGAATTTTTTTTCGCCGCGGTAAACCGTGTGACCCGCGTTATTCCCGCCCTGATAACGAACCACTAGGTCCGCGTCGCTTGAGAGAAAGTCGATGATCTTCCCCTTCCCCTCATCCCCCCACTGCGCTCCAACAACAACGGTGCTCATGGCGGTTAGAGCCTAATGAAGCGAGCGCTGAGAATATTGGCTTCTGAGCGCAGCGTTTTGAGCACGGTTTCGTCGATATCGGCATCGACGCTGATGAAGATGCGGGCCTTCTTCGTCCGGGGGTCGCGGCCGACACTCATATCGGCAATATTGATCTTGTTCTGACCGAGAACGGTGCCCACCAGCCCGACCATGCCGGGTACGTCCTGATTCTCGATGACGAGCAAACGTCCGTCGGCGAGGCACTCCAGGCGCATCTCATCGATCATCACCACGCGCGGCTGACTCTTGATGTCCAAGGTCCCCGACAGCGTGTGCCGATCCTTGGTCGTCGTGAGGTCCAGCGTCACGAGGCTCGCGTAATTCTCACTGTCCTTAGATTGGGTGACGGTGACTTTGATCCCGCGCTCTTCGGCCAGATAGGGCGCGTTCACGATATTGACCCCTTCAAGGATCGGGGAGAGAAGCCCCTCGAGCATCGATGAGGAAATAGGCGCGGTCGGAAATTCCGCGACCTTGCCCGATAAACGAATATCCGCGGAAACGGTCTGACCTTCCGCCAACTGTGAGAGGATCGATCCGATCCTTCTCGCGAGGACGAGGTACGGCTCCATCACCTTCAATGTTTCCGGATCCACCGCCGGAATGTTGACCGCGTTGCGGATGCCTCTGCCCTTCAGATAATCAACCATCGTTTTGGCGATATCGATGGAGACTTTGATCTGCGCTTCCTCTGTCGAGGCACCCAGATGCGGCGTCTTGAGGACATTGGGGTGGTCCAAAAACTCGGATTTGGCGGGTGGCTCTTTTTCAAAAACGTCCAAAGCAAAGCCTGCGGCCTGCCCCGACTTAAGCGCTTCCAGCGCGTCTGCCTCGTTGATGAGACCGCCGCGGGCGCAATTGATGATGCGGACGCCTTTTTTCATCTTACCCAACGCGGAAGCGTTGATCATGTTGCGGGTCTCTTCAGTCTTTGGGACATGCAGCGAGATAAAATCAGATTGCCCATACACGTCATCCAGAGAGACCGACTCCACGCCAAGATCTCGGGCGCGTTCGGGGCGCAGGAACGGATCGTAAGCAATGACACGCATGCCGAAGCTAATCGCGCGGCGCGCTACTTCGGTTCCAATCCGGCCCATGCCGACCAAGCCAAGTGTTTTTTCAAAAAGTTCAACGCCGGTAAATTTTTTGCGGTCCCAGCGGCCCTCGCACATGGTCTGATGGGCCGGCGCGATATTGCGCGCCAGGGATAGCATCAGCGCCAGCGTCTGCTCCGCCGCTGAGATCGTGTTTCCGCCGGGAGTGTTCACGACCACGATGCCGCGGCGGGAGGCCGCATTCACATCCACGTTGTCCACACCCACGCCCGCGCGCCCGATGATGCGCAGCGAATTTCCTTCATTGATCCAGTCCGCGGTCAGCGTCGTGCCGGATCTAACGACTACGCCGACCACGTCCTTGATCAGGGTCTTGATCTCAGGAGCGCCCGGCTTGGGCGCCATCACGAGTTCAATATTGGGTTCATTCTTAAAAATTTGCGCGCCAGCCTCGTCCAATGGGTCGCAGACAAGGATTTTCCATTTGCTAGTACTCACGTGATTCCCTCTTATTTTTGAAAAATGAACTTAGCGTGCGGCGGCCGTGTATCCGACGCTCGACAAAGCGGACTTAAGCGCGTCGAGGCCTTTCTGAGCGCACTCGGGACGGGCGGCATCGCCCATGTGAGCAAAACGCAGGATTTTGCCCTGCAGCTCCGACTGACCGTTCGCCGCGATGACATTAAACTGATCCCGCATATGCTTGATCAGGTTTCCTGAATCCAAACCATCCGGCATTGTGATTGAGGTAAGAGCGCTCGAAGGAGACTGCGCAAAAATCTTAAGACCCAGCTTGCCGACCTCGGCCCGGACCCACGCGGCCACCTTGGCGTGACGGCTCCAGACGTTTTCGATGCCTTCAGTCAGGATGAGCTCGAGCGCCACGTCAAGTCCGCGAACCAAGCTCACGGCCGGCGTGTAGGGCGAATCGTGCTTGTCCAAGGCTTTGATGGCCTTGCCGAGATGAAAATAAAACTTTGGAATCTTGGAAGATGCGATCATGGCTTGCGCCCTTGGGCTAACGCTCAAAAACGCCAGTCCGGGAGGAAGCATAAAACCCTTTTGACTGCCCGACACAACCACATCAACGCCCCAGGCGTCCTGCTTAAGCGGATCACAAGTAAGACCCGATATGGCGTCCACCATCAGAATGGCTTGTGAGTTGCGGGTCACGGCGGCAATGCCCTCGATGGGATGGGCCACGCCGGTTGATGTTTCAAGGTGAGTCGCCAGAACCGCCTTGGCATCAGGATGCTGTTTCAACACTTCGGCAATCTGCTCCGGACGCGTCACTTCTCCGGACGGATTCACGACTTCAACGATCTGAAGACCGTAAGTCTTGGCGATGTCCCGGTAACGCTCTCCAAACTTTCCGGCATGCGCGGCGATCACCTTGTCCCCCGCGGAAAATAGATTCACGATCGACGCTTCCATCGCCCCCGTCCCCGACGATGAAAAACTCACGACGGGATTAGATGTGCAAAAAGCTTTTTTGAGATTTTCGTCGACGCGCTCGGCGATGCGCACGAAGTCCTTCGTGCGGTGATGAACCATGGGAAGCGCCATCGCGTCCAAAACGCGCTGCGGAACCATGGAGGGGCCGGGAGTCAGAAGGAGCTGTGAAGATTGGCTCATGGAGTGTTTCCTTTGGTTGCCGGGAGCTGCGCGACCACCTGGTCCACGAGGCCGTAGGCCCTGGACTCTTCCGCGGACATGAAGTTATCCCGATCGCAGTCTTTTTTGATGGTTTCCACATCTTTGCCCGTATGCTTGGAGAGAATGCCGTTCAAGTTGTCCCGCAAACGAAGAATTTCTTTGACTTGAATATCCATGTCCGAGGCTTGACCTTGTGCGCCGCCCCACGGCTGATGGATCATGATGCGGCTGTTCGGAAGCGCAAACCGCTTTCCCTTGGCGCCCGCCGACAACAACACCGACCCCATGCTCGCGCACTGACCCAGACAATATGTGCTCACATCGCAGCGTAAAAACTGCATCGTGTCATAGATTGCCAGGCCCGCCGTCACCGAACCGCCGGGGCTGTTGATGTACATCGAAATATCCTTGGTCGCGTCTTCAGACTGGAGAAAAAGCAGCTGTGCCACCATCAGATTTGCCACGTTGTCGTCGATTGCGGTGCCCAAGAAAATGATTCGCTCCTTCAAAAGACGGGAGTAAATATCATAGGCCCGCTCGCCGCGGCTTGACGTTTCGATGACCATGGGAACTAAGAGGCTCATGATGGCTCCTTTTCGTGGTTAACGCGATTAATTTTCTATCATCTGAGCCGCGGCCAAGACCTGATCGATGCTCTTGCCCTGCCTGAGCTCGTGGCGAATCTCATCGGCGTAGCGCTCGCGGACTTCCTGAGGATCACGTTGATGCTGACCAGCTACTTCTTGAATGCGGCGCTCCACTTCGGCATCATCCACTTCCACCTTCGCATCCTCGGCGATGGCTTCCAATATGTAAAAAAGACGGACCTGACGCTCTGCGCGCTCGCGGATCTTTTCCTTCGCTTCTTTAAACTTGGGATCGTTAGCCGCGTCCGCCGGGGGCGCGCTTCCGGTGCTGTCCTGCCAGAGCTTGGCCTCCTGACGCACGACCATGCTCTCGGGCACGGTGAATTTGTTTTCGTCCAGCAGCTTGCCATAGGCTTCTTCCTGCATTTTCTCTCGCGCTTCATGCCGGCGGTAGCCCTGCAAATCACGACGCACTTCTTCCTTGAGGTCGTTGAGGTCTTTTTTGCCGAAGCTCTGAGCAAAGGCATCGTCCAACACCGGAAGCTCACGGGCGCGAACTTCCTGAATCTTGATGCGGTAGGTCGTCTCGGCTTCAAACGGGATCTCACGCACATCGCCCACGGAGGCGCCGATCAGGACTTCAAGCGAAAATTGTCCTTCTTTAGCCGGAGCAATGACCAGCGTTGTACCGGACTTGCTCTGCACCATCTTGCCGGACTCAACCACTTCCACATCACAGATCACGGCATCACCAACGGCCGCGGCCCGAGGAGCATCCAGCGGCTTCACCACCGCTCGGGTGTCGCGAAACTGCTGTAGCACCTTGTCGATATCCTCATCAGAAATCGCGTCTTGAACCTTCTTGATCTTGAGGCCTTTGTATTTGCGCAGCTTCACTTCGGGCGCGCTCTCGAACTCAGCGACAAAGGTCATTTTTTTGCCCCGTTCCAGAACCAGGTCACGGACAGACGGGTAGCTGATCGCGCGAACTTCATGCTTTTCCAGCGCGCCGGAATAAGCCTCGGCCACGAGCTTTTTAGCAACCTCTTCCTTCGCCGTGTCGGCAAAGGTTGTCTGAATCAGGCTAACCGGAGCCTTCCCGGGACGAAATCCCGGCATCTTCGCCTTGCGGGCGATTTCGGTGAACACTTCTTGGAACGCGGTCTCGACCGACTGCGGGTCGAGCTCGATGGATAATTCGTGGCGGCAGTCTTTGATTTTCTTAAGATTCGTCTTCATCCGGGGTGACACTTTCGACTTGAATCCGTTCGTGACGGTGTTGTTTGAGTTTTTCATGATAACGCTCGAGCTGATGCATCAGGTTTCCGAGCGCGGCATCAAAGGAAGCCTGCATGGCGGTGGTGGTCTCACACGCGGTCAGCCTGAGGTTCTTGCCCAGAAGTACGATTTCGCAGGTCTGATTAACCTTCTCAGCTTCAAAGATCACATGAGCCGTTTCGATCTTGAGCGCGAAACGATCAAGCTTGGGCATCTTCTCATCCACATAGTCGCGCAACATGTCCGTAACCGTGAATTTGTGACGGCCACTGATATCAATTTGCATAAAAACTCCTTGTCTCAATTAAGCAACGTTCAAGAGCCGCTTATAATATCACAACCCCTCCCGCCTGACAAAACCCCATCAATTCAGCCGCGATCCACCCCTACAACCATAAGATATCCCCGCTTCCGCCCTGGGGTGGGCGGCGGCGCCGTGCCGCCTCCCGCGAGCGGATGCGCTGTTCCGGGCGCCATCTCGTACGCGCCGGTGAGCAGAATCACAAAACCCGCTTCCCTGCTCCCCGGCGTGACTCATCCCGCGCCCTCCGCCGCATCCGCTGTCGTGTCGGCGTCAAAGCGCCGCCGCCCACCCCAGGGCGGTCGTTGAGACATCTTTATAAGCGAGGTTCCTGCGTGCTGGTTGGACAGAGGGGCTTCGGAGGGCTTTTTCGAGGGTGCCGCGTCCCCGCGGCGCCCGAGGAAGGAGCCGGCGCGCCTAGTCTTAGACAGCGCGCCGGCGGCTCTGCCCGGAGAAGACCCTCTGTCCAACCAACCCGCACGAAGCGAGCGCGGTTACATGGAGAATTTTTCGCCCAGGTAGAGCTTGCGGGCCTCGTCGGACGAGAGAAGCTGTTCTTTGGTGCCGGAGACCAGGATGCGGCCTTCGGCCATGATGTAGGCGCGGTCTGTGATGGAGAGGGTTTCGCGGACATTATGGTCGGTCAGGAGAATGCCAATCCCGCGATGGCGGAGATCTTTGATCAGCTCCTGACATTCGGACACCGCAATCGGATCAATGCCGGAGAAGGGCTCGTCGAGCAGAATGCACATCGGATGCGCCACCAGCGCGCGAGTGATTTCTAGACGACGGCGCTCGCCTCCCGAAAGGGTCACGGCCTTAGAGTTGCGAAGCTTTTCGATCCTGAGTTCGCGTAGCAGCTCTTCCAGACGGCGCTTACGCTCCCGATACGGAATGCGCAGAGCCTCCAAAATAGCCATGATGTTTTCGGAGACGGTCAAATTTCTAAAAATTGACGGCTCCTGAGAAAGATACCCCATGCCATAGCGGGCGCGCTTGTACATGGGCATCTTAGTCACGTCACGTCCGTTGAACAGGATGCGGCCGGAGTCCGCCGCCACCAGGCCCACGGTCATATAAAAGGTGGTGGTTTTGCCGGCGCCGTTGGGCCCCAAAAGACCGACGATTTCGCCGCGGTTCACGGTGATATTGACGCCCTTCACCACTTCCCGCTCACCGTACTTCTTTTTGACGAACTGCACATCCAGAAGGCTCATGGTATCCTCGATGAAATTTGGGCCGCTTCCAGCTGCCCAGTGTCGCGAATGCTAATCTCCGGCATTCCTTCCAATCGGACCGACCCCGTTCTCGTATCATAAATAGCTTTATTGGCAATACTCACATCGCCGTCGTGGGTGATGCGGACATTCCCGGCGGCCGTGATCGAAACGATTTTCTTCGTTTCGGGATCAAAAAAAGCATCCATCCGATCCGAGGCCAGATCCCCGCGCGTGTCACGTATCCTCACATCATGATACAGCGTGACACGGCTTTCACCCTGCAAAATTCTCATTGGCCCGCGGCAAGTCACAATGGTGCCGTCCGGCTCTATCTTCATGCGGACATCCTGATTGATCTGAATGCTTTTTTGATTGAGCTTGCCGATGGCGCCGCGGCCTTCGACTTCAATGTTGCGGTGAAGGACTTTCACGGGTTGGCTGGTCACAAACCGTGTCTTGGCGTTCTGCCAGAACACCTTGTCCGACCGTATGATCGCCCCGCCGAGCATCGTGAGCACCACGTTGCGTTCTATAAAAACATCCGCCGTCGTCGTCACCTTTGCGGATTCTCCGACGAGGCGCCAGGAGGCGCTGCCGTCATCATCGTAGCCCTCGAGTTCAAAATGCTCGATGGTCTGCCCCTTGGCTTCGCCAGAGTCCGGCGGCGGTATCGGGTCGGACGACGGGCCGCGCTTGGCCACAAAAAACAAAAAGGCCGCGCCCAAAACAGCCGCGGCCAATAACCCCAAAAGCGCCCGCCTCACTTCAGGAGCCGACCTTAGCCGTGATCCCCGACCAAAGATCCTGCGCTTTGAGTATCATGTCAATGACTTCCCGGACGGCGCCATCGCCGCCGCGCCGCTCAGTCACGTAATGCGCGGCTTGCTTCACTTCGCCTACGGCATTCTGAACGGCAACCGCGAGCCCCGCCTTGCGCATCGGGGCCAGGTCGAGGATATCGTCACCAACATAGGCCGCCTGCTCTAGCTCAAGTCCATATTTGTGGACGAGCTTCTCAAGCACTTTGCCCTTCTCATGACAATTTTGGATCAGGCGATCTACGCGCAGGTCTTTGGCGCGGCGTTCGTTCACACGGCTTTTGCGGCCGGTGATAATCACTGTGCGGATCTTGGCGCGCTGGGCCAGCACCATGCCCTGGCCGTCTTGAATATTGAAGCCCTTGATCTCGTCGCCATGATCGCCGTAATAGATCGTCCCATTCGTCAACACGCCGTCTAAATCCGTGGCAATCAGCCGGATGCGCTTCAGCCGTTCGTTCAAGTCCTGAGCGGTCATGACGCGATAAAACCCTGTGCCAAGAGATCCTGCACATCCAGAAGACCGCTGACACGACCCTTGGCGTCTGTCACGGGCAGCTCATCGATGGCGCGGCGGCGCAACAGCTCCAGCGCCCGCACGGCCAGCATGTCCTCGCTCACCGTCACGGGATTTGAGGTCATGAACCGTGATACTGGGGTATTCGGGTTGGCGGTTAGTTCCTTAAAATGCCGCCGCAAATCTCCGTCCGTAAATATGCCCAGGCAGCATCCCTTCGCATTCACCACGGCGGCGCTGCCGGCGCGCGCGGTCGTGATGCGCAGCAGAACCTCCCGGATAGAGTCGGTCGGTTTGACGCGAGGGTTCCGGTCGCCGGAACGCATCACATCCTTCACCTTCAGGCGCATGCGCTTACCGAGCATTCCACCGGGATGCAGCAACGCAAAATCTTTTTCTTTAAATTTCCGCTTCTTAACGAGCGCCATGGCCAGCGCGTCACCCATCGCCAGCATGCAGGTTGTGGAAGCGGTCGGAGCCAAATTTAACGGCTCGGCTTCAGAAACAACCGACGTGTCCAGCACCACTTCAGCAAAACGCGCCAAGGAAGAGCGCATATTTCCGGTCATGACGACGATCTTGGCTCCGATGGATTTGAGCAAAGGTGCTAATCGGGTTAATTCCTCGGTCTCACCGCTGTTAGACAAGAGAATGAGCACCGCGCCGGACGGGACGCGTCCGATATCCCCGTGCAGCGCGTCCGCGGGATGAAGGGTGAAGGAAGGAGTTCCTGTGGAGGCAAAGCTGGCTGATATTTTTTCGGCAATGAATCCGGGCTTACCCATTCCGACCAGGATCACAGGGTGCCTGGACGCAACGATCATGCGGACCGTCTTGTCGAATCCGGCATCCAAACGGCCGGCCATCCGCAGGATGGAATCAGCCTCGTGTTTGAGAACCGCCTTAGCGGTCGCTGTCGACACGGCAGGAAACTCCGCTCAGCAATTGAAGACGCTTCCAGAGGCCAGGCAGCCATTCAAGCGGAAGCGAGTTGGGTCCATCCGACAAGGCCTTGTCGGGATTTTCGTGAACTTCCATGAAGATGCCGTCCACGCCAGCGACTGTGGCCGCGCATGCCAGCATCGGGGCGAACCGCCGATCCCCGCCAGTGGCATGGCCGAGCCCACCCGGGCGCTGCACTGAGTGGGTCGCGTCAAAAATAACCGGAACGCCGAGCTCGCGCATCAGAGGAATGGCTCTAAAATCATTGACCAGCGTCCGATATCCGAACGAAGTCCCCCGCTCGGTCAAAAGGATGCGGTGATTGCCCGTGGAGCGGACTTTGTCCACCGCGTGCTTCATATCCTCGGGAGCCATGAATTGCCCCTTCTTGATATTGACCACATTACCTGTGCGGCCGGCGGCAATCAAAAGGTCAGTCTGGCGGCAGAGAAACGCGGGGATCTGCAATACATCCACCACCGCGGCGGCGGCCTCAGCTTCTTCCGGCGAATGAATATCGCTGGTCACGGGAATGCCGAGTTCCTTTTTGATCCGCGCCAGCACTTGAAGCCCGGACTTCATGCCGGACCCGCGAAAAGCGGCAACCGAAGTGCGGTTGGCCTTATCATAACTGGACTTGAAAATGAGCTGAACGCCCATGCGATCCGCGAGTTTTTTTAAATGTTTCGCGTGCCGCAGAGCGGATGCCTCGGATTCGATCACACAGGGTCCGGCGATCAGAACCAGCGGACAACCGCGTCCGATACGGATATTCCCCAGGCGCACGGGCTCGCCCGGGCGCGGTGCTGCAGCCGCTTTGGAGCCGGAACGCTTTGAAGTTGGGCGGGAGCTCATTTAATCTTCACCTTTTTCTTCAGCGCGGCTTTGACGAAGTCACGGAAAAGCGGGTGCGGGCGGTCCGGCTTGGATTGAAATTCCGGATGGAATTGGCAGCCGACAAACCAAGGATGATCGCTAATTTCCACGATCTCAACCAATCGGCCGTTGGGGCTAGCCCCTCCAATGACCAGGCCTAGCTGCTCCATCTTAACCTTGTACTTATTGTTGAATTCATAACGGTGGCGGTGGCGCTCATCCACCTGATTCCGGTGATAGGCTTTATGAGAATTCGTCCCGGTCTTGATCTTGCAAGGGTAGGAACCCAGACGCATGGTGCCGCCCTTGTCCGTGACTTTTTTCTGTGTGTCCATCAAATGAATCACCGGATAAGCCGCCTTGGGGCTGATCTCAGTCGTGTTCGCGCCGTTCATCTTGCAAACATTGCGGGCAAACTCGATCACCGCGCACTGCATCCCCAGACATATCCCAAAAAACGGAATCCGATTTTCGCGAGCATACTGAACTGCCTTGATTTTGCCTTCCAAACCGCGGTCGCCGAATCCCCCGGGGATGAGAATGCCGTCAATATCCTTCAGCACCTCGTTGGGATTGTTGTCGACCAAGGTTCCGGAATCAACCTTAAGGATATCGACCGCTGAGTCGTTGGCGATGCCGCTGTGTTTCAGCGCCTCATAAATGGATTTGTAGGCGTCCTGAAGCTCGGTGTACTTGCCGACAACAGCGATCCGAGTGCGGTGAGCGGGATGTTCAACCTTATCCACGACATTGAGCTTCCAGTCATCCAGCCCGCCGTCCGAACATTTGAGCCCCACCAATCGAGCCACGATGCGGTCAACCCCTTCCTTCTCCAGAACTAGCGGGACTTTGTAGATATCGTCCACGTCCGGAATAGGGATCACCTGCTCATGAGGAACATTGCAGAATAAGGAGATTTTTTTACGCAGTTCTAAAGGAAGCGGCTGCTCGGTGCGGCAAAGAAGAATATCGGGCTGGATGCCGATTTCGCGAAGTTTGCCCACGGAATGCTGAGTGGGCTTGGTCTTAAGCTCATCCGCCGTCCGGATGTATGGGATGAGTGTCAGATGGATGTCGATGGCATTGTCGCGGCCGATCTCTTGCCGGAACTGTCGGATGGCCTCCAAGAACGGTAAGGACTCAATGTCGCCGATGGTTCCGCCGATCTCACAAATGACCACGTCAAACTGGTTCTTGGCCGCGATCTGACGGAAAAAACCCTTGATCTCATCGGTGACATGCGGAATCACCTGAACCGTCGCGCCCAAATATTCGCCGCGCCGCTCCTTGCTGATCACCGAATGATAAATCTTGCCTGCCGTGATGTTGTTGGCGCTGCTCATCGGCGTCGAAACAAAGCGCTCGTAGTGGCCGAGATCCAAATCTGTTTCGGCCCCGTCCTGGGTGACGTAAACTTCGCCGTGCTGGTATGGGTTCATCGTTCCGGGGTCGACATTGAGATAGGGGTCACATTTGATGATGGTGACCTTGAGTCCACGGGCTTCGAGCAGCTTACCCAGAGAAGCGGAAGCGACGCCTTTCCCGAGACTCGAAACAACTCCTCCGGTCACAAAAACATATTTGGCAGTCGTTTTTTCGCTCATATCCAGCTTTAGTTCTCGGCATCCTGACGGGCCAAGACCGTGCGCGCTCGCTCCAGGTCCTCAGGGGTGTCGATTCCGATGGTTTCAAATTTGGTCTCTATCGCCCGGATCCGGTAGCCGTTCTCAAGCGCGCGCAGCTGCTCGAGTCGCTCATGACGCTCCAGGAACGAGGGAGGCATTTTTTTAAAGGTGAACAAAAAATCCTTGGTGAACGCGTAAAGGCCGATGTGCTTGTAGAAAGACTCACCCTCTTTAAGGAAGGTCGGAATCGGCATGCGTGAAAAATAAAGCACATGCCCGTCGTCATCCAGAACCGCCTTGACGACATCCGGTTTTTTGAAGTCCTCATAATTTTCAGAACGTTTGACGACGGTTGCCATCACCGTTTCCGTGTCTTTCTGCATCAGGGACACCAAGTCATCGATGGTTAAGGGATTCACGAAAGGTTCGTCCCCTTGAATATTCACGATGATCTGAACGTCCAGATCGTTGACAACCTCGGCAAGACGGTCAGTTCCGGTGCTGTGATTCTTCGAGGTGAGCACAGCCTTCCCGCCGAAGCCGCGGACCACGGATACAATCTCGTCGTCGTCACAGGCAACAATGACGTCGTCAAGCAGACGCGACTTGCGCGTGCGCTCATAGACATGCTGAATCACCGGCTTGCCGCCCAGGTCCATGAGAACCTTACGCGCCAAACGCGTCGAACCGAGTCTTGCGGGAATAACACCGATGGTTTGCATGTGAGTGATTTTTAGGTTTCCGAAGTGACGGAGAGCAATTGACGGACCCGCGCGAGCAGTTCGTCCCGGGTCACCGAAGCGGTTCCGACTTTTCCAACGACGATGCCCGCCGCGCAATTGGCCAAATGAGCCGCTTCGATGGGGGCCGCTTTGGATCCAAGAGCAAGCGTGTAGGTACCGATCACCGTGTCGCCCGCGCCAGAAACATCGAACACATCCTGCGCTAAAGTCGGAATTTTAACAGGTTTGAGCCCCTTTTGAAAGAGACACATCCCGTTCTCTCCTAGAGTGATCAGGATATTTTGGCAGGCCAGCACCCTCATCAATTTTTGGCCGCAGCGGCGCAACGATGCGTCATCGCGGATCGGAACCTTGGCCAAGGTTGAGGCCTCATGATGATTGGGGGTGATGCAGCTGACGCCGCGGTAATAGGACAAATGGCTTTCTTTGGGATCGACGGTGATTATTTTGCCGTGACGGCGGGCGAGTCTGACGATCTCATGCACGAGCTCCGGCGTGATCACACCCTTCCCGTAATCTTCGACACAGATAGCATCAAATCCCGCAAGGCGTTTACGAATATCCTGGATCAGTCGGCGCTGAATGTCTTTGCTGAGCGGTGCCACTTCCTCGCGGTCGATCCTCACCACCTGCTGATGGTGCGCTACGACACGGGTCTTGAGCGTTGTCGGCCGCGTGGCATCCTTGATAATGCCCGAGACCCCCACTCCTTTTTGCTGAAGCAGTTCGAGCAACATCCGTCCCCGCCCTTCACTTCCGATCACGCCCACCACATCCGCTTTACCGCCCAGGGAGCGGATATTATTGGCAACATTGCAGGCGCCGCCGGGGACAAAACTTTCGGACTTCACCCACACCACGGGAATGGGCGCCTCGGGCGATATTCTCGAGACCTG
>JAGOUK010000128.1 GCA_018061225.1 Candidatus Omnitrophota bacterium
GTTCGGCGGAAGCCTGACGCGACATCATTTTCTTGAGTTCCTCGGGCACATCTACGTCCTGAATCTTGATCGCGGAAACCGTCAGGCCCCACTGCGAAATTTCTTTGGTGACGATCTTTTCGATCTCCTCGCCGATCTTCTGCCGTTCCGCGAGCAAGTCATCAAAGCTCACCCCGCCGACCATGTCGCGCAGCGCGGCCTGAGCAAACTGCGAGACAGCGTAATTGTAGTCCTGAACCTCGATGATGGCGGTCTTGGCGTCCGTCACCCGGAAGTACACGACACCGTTGATCGTCACAGGCACGTTGTCCTTGGTGATCATCTGCTGGCGGGGAATGTCGCGGGTCAAAGTCCGCATATCAACTGTTTTGGTCCATTCCACGAGAGGGATAATGACGTTGAAGCCCGGCTTCAGCGTGCGGGAATATCTGCCCAATTGAAATACCACGGATGTCTGGTACTGCTGAATGATCCGCACACCGGTCAGCAGAACGACGATGACGGGAACGGCCAGGATGATCAAAAAATCACTCATGTTATTTTCTTTCGCTTTAAATTAGAGAACGAGCTCGTAACCCATTCGCCGCAGCGGATGATACAGACGGCGCACGGCTTGCTGAGCCGTCGTGCCTTCACACAGATTATCCATACAGATCGCCGCGTAGCAACGGCGATTTTTTACTTTGAACACCTTAACCTTATTGGCGCTGATTTTTTTAAGAGACGCGGACGCGGGGCGAGATTTTTTTGGCATCTGTCTTTCTCCAGTTGTTTAGAGGGTCCGAACCTTATTGACCGCTAAGGTTCTTTGCCGCCTCAAGCACCTGATCAGGCTTAGAACGAACCATCGGATTCTCATTTACGAACGCGTACCGGATTATTTGCGAAGAATCGACCAGGTAAGTCGCCGGGACCGCGACAACTTGCCCCGCATGTTTAGCGGTTCCGTAAACATTATAACTTCTCAGAATGGCTTCTGCCGCTTCGCTCACAACCGCAAACCCCAGCTTATTTTTTTGAACCGTCTTTGCGCTGGCCTCGGGCTTATCCACGCTAAGCGCAACGATAGAAATCCCGGCAGCTTTAAATTCTGCCAACTTACGTTCAAAGGCCTGCAAATGAAGATTGCAAAACGGGCACCAAGATCCTCGATAGAACACCAAAACAACAGGCCCTTTGGCGACAACGTCCTTTAGCACAACGGCTTTTCCGTCGTAAGTCCTGGCCTTAAAGTCAGGGGCTTTATCGCCGACTTTCAATCCGTACAAACCTCCCGCTTGAGCCGGGACAATGCTCAAGAACACCATCGAAGCGATGATCAAGAACTTGAGAGATATGACGTTTTTGAGGTATTTCATGATCAGTATTTGACATCCTTTATGCTTTTCTTGTGCAAATAGGCCCCGGCCGCCTGAAGCGGTGTCGGATCATCGGCACGGCTCACCCAAACGGCTATAGCGCTTCGATTTGGACGCGAGGCCCCGGAGTATCGTGACGGTGCCTCGAGACGCGCCTGCTGATTCCAAGCATCGTCGCCGGCCGCGGGAGGCAGAAACGCTTTTTCGACATAGTCCAGCACCGCAAAGTCGTGCTTGAGTTTGCGGCCGGCATTCTCCCCTGCGCGCACATCCGTGGTGATGCTGGAGCCAAGAAGTGCCGCGTGAAGCACCAGACCGCTGGCGTTCTCTGGCAAGGCCCCCTTCGCGGGCTTGTACCAAACCTTGTATTCGCCCGAGGCGGCGCCCTCCACGACCAACTCGCCCGGTTTTCCTTTGCGCTCAGGAACCCCCGGAGCTCGGCGGTGCCAACTTTGCCACTCTTTACCGTTGAGCACAAAGCCGGGCGTGTAAACGCTGGAAGATTGCCAGAACCCCGCGTAATTCCGCTGCCGGTCCGAAAAACGCTTCTGTGATAACGGATCCTTCCAACCGAGATAGTCCCAATAGTCCACATGAAACGCGACGGGCACAAATTTGGTCCAAAGCCCCGCGTCTTCGGTGAGGCCGCTGAGCCAGGTCTCGCCGGGCGGGCAGCTGCTGCAGCCTTCAGAACTATAGACCTCAAGAAGGCTCACGGCGGCTGGGCCGGAGCGGGCAATCACTTCGGCCGAGGCCGGCTGCGGCATGACGCAGAAGCCAGCCGCGGCGATCAACAAGAAGAGCCGCCTCACGACCTTTGCCTGATTCAAATCAAGCCTTCTTATCCAAGCCCCATTTGACCGTGCCGCGGCACGCGATGACGAGAAAAACCAGCGAGTACAAGAGCGCCAGCTCCCCTTCGTTGATGGCCGGAAAAAACTTCTTCCCCATCTCAAGTTTCCAGTGAAACTGCACGTACGCGACCGCCATCGTGCCGCTGCAGAGGAAGGCCGCCCAGCGGGTCTTGAACCCGATCATGATCGCCGCCCCGGCGATGAGCTCGATGAGCCCGCCGTACCAGAGCTGACTTCCCATCGGAGGCTGAAAGGTCGAAAGGACTCCCAGGATCTTTTGAGCCCCGTGGAACATGAACATAAATCCGGCAAGAATGCGCAGCAGCGCGTAGGATTCGTCGGATAATTTTTCCATCCACTTCATGACAGAGGCCTCCTCCTTAAGCGGTTTTGGGGCTCGGACCGTACTTGTTGTCTCCGGGCTGGCTGTCCAGGACCGAGAAGACCAGAAGCACGATCGCGCCGATCAGCGGAACGAGCGCGATCAGAAGCCACCAACCGCTTCTGCCGGTGTCATGAAGGCGGCGAACCCCGACGCAGAACGATGGACAAAGAACGCCGATCGTGTAAACGGCGCTCAGGATGCCGAACGGCACGTTCAGCGCATTGATGATCACCGCATCCACGGCGGTCAGCGCGATGCTGATGAGTAGGTTCACCAGAACGAACATCCAGTACTCCGACCGCCTCGCGCGGCCCTTGAGAACAAAATATTTCTTCAAAACGCTCAGGTAATGGTTCATGGTGTCTCCGATGTTTCGAGGTTGATATCCGGGAACATTCTATCAAAGTTTTTCGCCGCAGAAGCGGCAATGAACGGCGTCCAGATCATGCCCCGCACGCAGGCAGGCGCGGCAAGAGTTCGTGCTGACCGCGAGCCGCGTCGCGTGCGCGAGCTCGACCGACACGATGCCCGTCGGCACCGCGATGAGGCCGTACCCCATGATCATGAGCAGCGACGCGAGCGTCTTACCCAGGACGGTGGCCGGCACGATATCGCCGAAGCCCACGGTCGTCATCGTCACGATCGCCCAGTAAACGCCCGCGGGGATGTTGATGAACCCGTTCTCAGGCCCCTCGATGAGGTACATGAGCGTGCCCATGATGGTCGCAACGGTGATAACCGTGCCCAGGAACACGACGACTTTGGCGCGGCTCGCGCGGATGGCGTTCAGCAGAGTCTCCGCCTCGACGCTGAAGCGGATGAGCTTGAAGATCCTAAAGATCCTGAGCATTCGCAGGACGCGCACCACCAGCAGCATCTGCGAGCCGGCGAATACGAGGCTGAGGTAGGTGGGCAGGATGGCGACCAGGTCAACGATACCGAAGAAACTTTTCGCGTACCGCTTCGGCTCTTTCACGCAGAGAAGACGCAGGCCGTATTCCACGGTGAACAGGAGGGTGCAGATCCACTCGATCGCGTGCAGAAGGTCCGCGTAACGCACGCCGATCCGGTCGACGCTTTCGAGGATCACCGCGGTGACGCTGATGACGATCGCCGCGAGTACGAACAGGTCGAACGCTTTTCCCGCCGGCGTCTCCGCCTCAAAGATGATCTCATGCATCCGAAGCTTCCAGGCCGGCGCGTCTTCGGCGGGTCTAAACTTGTTCTTGCCGGTTCCGACAGTGCTCATCGCTCTTTAAGTCTCGCTTTTTGCGCGGCGAACCACTCCTTGATCGCGGCGGCGCGGTCGCCCTGGATCTCGATCACGCCGTCTTTGACGGTGCCGCCGGTCCCGAACTGCGCCTTCCATTCCTTGGCCATGCCGTTCAGGCGGTCCGACCCATACGTGTGGAGGCCGGCGATGACGGTGACGACCTTGCCGGCGCGCTTTTCGATGCGGATATTCGCCTTGGGCGGACCGGCCGAGACCGGCTTCGGCGATGCGGCCGGCGGCACGCCGGGATGCGACGATGTGACGGAACTCAGGGTCCAGCCTTTTCCACCGGTCAGTTTCATGGCGCGGGCGTCTCCTTTGGAATATACCGCGTCGGCAGCGCGATAAAAAGTTGCTCGACCTTCTTCCTCGCCCAGGGCGTCTTGCGCAAGAACTTCAAACTCGAATTGACGCTGGGTTCAAAGTTGAAGCAGTTGATCCGGACCATCCGCCCCAACTCTTCCCAAC
>JAGOUK010000006.1 GCA_018061225.1 Candidatus Omnitrophota bacterium
GGGATGCTTCCCGGCCGTTGACCAGCAGGTCTTTAATGATCGATCGGAATGATCCGCTCAACCCTTAGAATTTCGAAGAGTTTGCGGATGTTCTCGCGTGGATTGGCCAGTCGGAAGCTTTGACCCACCTCTTTGCAGACTTTGGCCGTCTTGAATAAGAACTCCATAGCGGCTGAGTCGATGTAGGTCACATTGGCCAGGTCGCAGACCACTCCAGTGGCCTTGCTGGAGCGGATTTCGGTCAAGATATCTTGTTCGAATTCCTGTGATTCAACGCCCCTAAACTCTCCATCAAAGCGGATGACTAACGTGTGATCTTCCGGTCGGTAGCTGTGTTCAACGGATAGCGACATGGGTCAGCCTCCTTTATGTTGAGCGGCTGAATTCTTCAGTGTTTCTAAGTATTTTTTGAGTTTGACCGTGTGAATGGGGTCCTGCGGATTGGTGTAGACGTGGCCGTTGATGATAGGTTTGAAGCCATAATTGTCGCTAAAGCAGGTATAAAGCCCTGTGTTTTGGTCGGCGGGACCGAGGAATATCACGGCCTGACGAACGCCGGTCAGATCGGGCTGATCAGCGGCTACGCGCACACGGCCCGCCAGGGTCTTTAACTGAATACGCTGACCGGCTTTGAGCGGGCCTTTGAACGACTGAGTCACGCGAATGTCCGAGATGGTTTCGGAGATTTTAATGTTCTGTTTTTCGACATTGGCAATAACGACGGCATAGGCATTGGCGGAAAGATCAACGATGTCGTTCTGGTATTGCGCTGGCTCGGAAGCCAACGCTAAAGACGAACAAATAGGGATTGAAACACTTAGCAGCAGCGCTGCCGCTATTTTCTGGCTAAATGGTTTAGGTGTGATTGACCGCATAATCTGCCATTATCATATCCTGAACTGCTAGACCTGTGGAGTCAAATATGGTGATTTCCCCTGTTTTGCGCTTACGGGGGGTTCTTCGGACCAGAATGCCTCCCAGGTCGCCCGCGACATCCTTGCGGTCTATGAGACCCTTGCTATGAGCGACATTGATTTCGCCGGAATGACTGGCTTGAATCCAATCATCCACGATCAGAGTCGAGCGTTTGAGAAGCTCCATTTGAAGCTCTTGTTTGCCGGGCGCATCCGCTCCAATGGCATTGATGTGGGTGCCGGGCCGTACCCATGATGCCTGTATGAGGGGTTTTCTGGACGGAGTGCAGGTGCAGATCACATCAGATACGGCAACCGCGGCCTTGAGTTCGTCTGCGGGTCTGGCAATGCGGCGTAAGGCCTCCGGAAGGCCTTTGATGAGTCTTTGGCTTTGCATCAGATCGGGCGACCAAACCAGTATCGTGGTCCAGCGACGCCACGCGGCATGGCACAAAATTTGATAGACCGACTGAACTCCCGCTCCGACCAAAAGCAAATTTCCGGCGTCAGGCCTAGCAAGGAGCCGCGTGGCCAGCGCGCCGGCCCCTCCGGTTCTGAGTGCCGTTAGGACATTGGCATCCATGACTGCTCGAAGTCGTCCCGTTGACGCGTCGCTCAAGAGAAGCGTGCCGTTGACCGCGGGCAAGCCCTTTTGGATGTTCGAAGGGTAAACGCTAATCCATTTGACCCCAACGACCCCGGCACCCGCCGAAGACCTGATGTATGCCGGCATGGCTCTAAAGTCCCCTCCTGGCAGCGTTAAATAGACCTTAGGGGGCATTTGGGAGCGCTTTTCGCCCCAGGCTCGGAAGGCCTTCTCGGCCAAGGCGAGAGCCGTCTTCGGCTGGATGATGCGGCCAATGGTCTTATCGTTTAGATAGATCAATACTGTTCCCCCGCCCTTTGAGTGATGGGCATTCTGCGATCGCGGCCAAAGGCCTTCTGACTGATCTTGGGTCCAATGGGCGCTTGGCGGCGCTTGTACTCATTTAATAGCACTCTGCGCGCGGTATCCAGCACATGCGTCGACTTGTGGCCGCTTCGAATCAATGGCTGAGCGGGAATGTCCCGCTCAACATATTGCTCAAGAATATCATCCAGGATTGGATAGGGCGGCAATGTATCTTGATCCTTTTGACCGGGTTTGAGCTCAGCTGTGGGCGCGCGGCGGATGACGCTTACGGGTATCCAGGGCCGGCTTTCCAGTCGGTTGATGCATTTGGCGAGGCGGTAGACCCAGCCTTTGGTCAGGTCTTTGATCGGGGCGAATCCGCCCGCCATGTCTCCATAAAGGGTGCAGTAACCCGTCGCCAACTCGCTCTTGTTGCCGGTGGCGAGGAGCAAAAATCCCATGCGGTTAGAGAGCGCCATCATGACGGTGCCGCGGACGCGGGCTTGGAGATTTTCTTCCATTGCTCCGCCGGAGCCGTCGCGTGTCGAAGGCTGAAGAACGGTAAGGAATGAGCTCATGATTGATCGTATGGGGATATTAAAAAATTGAATGCCCATGGTCTTGGACTGGGCAACGGCATCTGCCAAGGTGGCTTTGCTCGTGATGTTGGATGGCAGCGTCACGCCAATTACTTTTTGAGGCCCCAAAGCCCGCACCGCGATGGCGGCGACCAAGGCGGAGTCGATCCCTCCGGACATCGCAACTCCAACAGAGGCAAACCGGTTCTTTTGAACATAATCTCTGAGAGATAATTCGATGCCGGCAAGTACTTCTTCGTCGGATCCGGCGGCGGGCCATTGCGTCGGAGGGGGCGTATTTTTTGCCGTTCTGCTATTCGAGATCTTTGTTAATTGGAGAGTTTTGTGAATCGTGGAAGCCGAAGTGTGACGGCGTGTGCCATTGCCCCTGAGCGGGATGTCCACGCACAGCATATCTTCAGCGAATGCAGCCGCGCGGCCAATGAGCTTGCCGTCCGGCGCCATCACGAAGCTGCGTCCGTCAAAAACGAGCTCGTCCTGACCGCCAATTAGATTGACGTAAACAATATGCGCCCCGGTGATGCGGGCCGCCGCCTTCATGGCCTCTAAGCGCTCAGCCATTTTTCCTCTGGCAAAGGGTGATGCGGATAGATTGATGAGAATATCAGGGCGGGACTTGGCGAGTGCTTTGAAAAAAATTCCGCCGCCGTCCGGCCATAAATCTTCGCAAATGCTGACAGCAACCCGCGCCTGAGACCCGCTCTTGCCGCGAAGATCCAGCGCGAGCGGATGGGAGCCCGGAGTGAAATAACGCTGCTCATCGAAGACCCCGTAATTGGGGAGCGCCATTTTCCGGTAATTTGCGGCCAAGTGCTTTTGGTGAAGGACTGCGGCGGCATTGTAGGTTTTGCCGCGTAGGACAGCGGGATGATCGGCCGCTTCAGGGTAGCCGCAGACGAGCGCGGTGGAACGGGTTTGCGAAGCCAGGCGGCGAAGCTGGTCCTTGGCGGACCGTATAAATTGAGGTCTGAGCAGAAGATCTTCCGGAGGGTACCCCGTGAGCGAAAGCTCCGGCGTGACCGCCAGATCCGCTCCGGCGCCTTCGGCCAGACGCAACATCTTGAGAATAGCCGCAGAGTTGGCGGTCAAGTCCCCCACGGTGGAGTTCAACTGGAGTATCGCGAGACGAAGGGATCGCGGTGCCATGGTAAGTGAGGAGATCTGGCGTTAGCGCCGTCCTCCCGACCCGATCAGATTCATAAATTCCATTCTCGTGCCGCGGTCGGAGCGAAACGTGCCTAAGAGAGAGCTGGTAGTGCAGGTGGCGCGCTGTTTCTCGACGCCGCGCATGGCCATGCAGAGATGCGTGGCTTCCATGACGACGCCGACACCGTGCGGATTAAGGGCGTTCATGAGGCATTCCGCGATCTGCGTCGTGAGACGCTCCTGAACCTGCAGCCGACGCATAAAAATATTCACGATTCTGGGGATTTTGCTTAAGCCAATGATGCGCCCCTGAGGGATATAAGCCACATGACATTTGCCGTAAAACGGCAGTAGATGATGTTCGCACAGGCTGAAGACATCGATGTCTTTGACCACGACCATCTCGTCATAAGTTTCGTGAAAAATGGCTTTATTCAGGACCTGTTCAACAGACTGGCCGTAGCCGCTGGTTAAAAATTGAAGAGAAGCCTCGACGCGTTTGGGTGTTTTGAGCAGCCCTTCTCTGGATGGATTCTCGCCGAGGTCGGCCAAAATGGCGCGGGTGTGGGCGGCGATGCGGGAGTCAGGCTTATTGCGTGATTTGGAGACAGGCTTCGATTTCACTGGGACGCTCCTTGTGGGATTAAAAAAAATAGCCGGGTGGGACGCGCCCACCCGGCTACCAAAGACTCTCGAGTGAAATTACTTGAGGGTCGGCTCTGCGGGAGTGATCAATGACTGCTTCTTGGGAATCCAGAAGGTCAACAGATCAATCGCGCCGGCGCCAAAGCGGTGGATGCCCTTGCGAACACCGATGACGCTGCCGGCGGCGACGCCGACGGACTGATCAACCGGGTTGTTGGCTTCCATCTTTCCGGCTTCCTTGCCGGCGTTGTCGACCACTTCGGTCCAGGCCCAATTGGTGTTGTGCGCGCCACGCTTCACGGTTTCCACTCGCTCGTCACCAGTGTTCTGCTCAACGGCAAACACAGGAGCGGCGATGGCGACGGCATAGCCGGCGACCAAGGCTGCGGCAAAAAACTTCTTCATCTACGTTGTCCCCCTTTTAAGTTACAGTTTAAAGAGTTGTGCTCAACTCAGGTAATACACTAACACGAGATCCATGAATATTCAAGCAAATAGCAACAATACTTATCAGACGTACTGTTTATCGGTAATTTATGAACTGCAGATCAATACCGAAGTCCTGAGATTTTACCATTTGAATCACCGTTTGCAAGTCATCAATTTTGGCGGCCTGAACCCGTATCTGTTCTTCCTGAATGGTGGCTTGGGCCTTAAGCTTGGCAGCCTTAATGAACTTAACGATCTCTTTAGCTTTATCCGAAGCGATTCCCTGCTTGATGGTGAGAACCTGACGAACCGTGCCGCCGGTTGCGCTTTCCATCTCCCCTTCATCTAAGCATTTGAGCGAAACCTGCCGCTTGGCGAATTTGGTTTCCAAAATATCCCGTAACGAACGGAGGCGAAGTTCATTCTCGGTCTTAAGTGTGATCTTTTTTTCTTGAAGGTCCCACTCGATACTGGAGTTGGAGCCCTTGAAGTCGAAGCGGGTTGCCACCTCTTTGCGGGCCTGCTCAACCGCGTTGGTGACCTCCTGGAGATCCACCTGTGAGACGATATCGAACGAGTGATCTTTGCTCATAGATTATTTGACCCCGAGCATTTCTTTGAGCGTTGGGCCGATCGCGCTGGGGTTGTGGATGGTCTTGATCCCGTTCGCGGCGAGCACTCGGTATTTTTCTTCGGCAGTCCCCGAAGAACCCGAGATGATCGCGCCCGCGTGGCCCATGCGCTTACCCTTGGGTGCCGTCTGACCGGCGATGAAGGCCGCGACAGGCTTCTTAACATTGGCTTTGACGTAAGCGGCCGCCTCTTCTTCCTGGCTGCCTCCGATCTCGCCCAGCATTAGGATGGCCTTAGTCTCAGGATCATCCTTGAACATTGCCAAAAGATCGATAAATGAGGAGCCGATAACAGGATCTCCCCCGATGCCGACGCAGGTGGTTTGGCCAAGTCCGGCTTGCGTGGTCTGCCAAACAGCCTCATAGGTTAGCGTGCCGCTTCTAGAGATGATGCCCACAGAGCCTTTTTTATGAATGTAGCCGGGCATGATGCCGATCTTGCATTCTTCAGACGTGATGATGCCGGGGCAATTGGGTCCGATGATGCGGGATCCCCGTTCTGTCGCGTATTTTTTGGCCTTGATCATATCAATGGTCGGGATTCCCTCGGTGATCACGACAATGAGCGCGACCTTGGCGTCGGCCGCTTCTTTGATAGCTGCTAATGCGAAGGGCGCCGGCACATACACCATGCTGGCATCCGCGCCTACGGCCGCCTTGGCATCCGCCACCGAGTTAAAAACAGGTATGCCGCCGACATCCGTGCCGCCCTTTTTGGGGGTGACGCCGCCGACGAGTTTGGTGCCATAGGCCAGGCATTGCTGAGCGTGAAAGCTGCCCGCTTTGCCGGTGATGCCCTGGCAGATGACCTTGGTATCTTTATTGATCAAAATCGACATGTTGAGCCTTTCTTAATAAAAGCTATTTTACGAAGCCTTCGCGAGGCGGACTGCCGTTTGAGCGGCATCGGCAATGCTGGTCTCGACGTGAAATTTGAGGCCTGAGTTTTTGAGAATTTCCCGTCCTTCTTCGACGCGGGTGCCCTCGAGCCGGACGACCAGTGGAATCTTTACGCCGATCTTGCGTGAGGCATCGACCAGCGCCTGGGCGATGATGTCACACTTCATGATGCCGCCAAAAATATTGACCATGATGGCCTTCACGTCAGGATCTTCGAGCATGATGCTGAAGCCTTCCGCGACCGCTTCCTGGGTGGCGCCGCCGCCGACGTCCAAGAAATTGGCCGGATTGCCGCCCGCGCCCTTGATCGCGTCCATCGTCGTCATGGCAAGACCCGCGCCGTTGACGAGGCAGCCGACATTGCCCTCCAGCGAAATGTAATTGAGGCCAAACTTCTTGGCCCGCTGTTCCTTGGGATCGTCCTCGTCCGGATCGCGCATGGTTTCGAGTTCGGCATGGCGGAACAAGGCGTTGTCGTCAAACGCGATCTTCGCATCCAGAGCGAGAAGCCCGCCTTCCGCCATTAGGACCAGCGGATTGATCTCAACCAGAGCGGCATCGAGCTCGACGAATAGTTTCGCGAGTTTCTCGGCGATGGCGCAAAACTGAGCGCGCAGCGGCTCAACTTCTGCCGTGAGCTTGAGGGCGGCGGCGAAGTGGGCGGCCTTGATCTGGGTTTCCGGATCAAATGCGACTTTGAGAACCTTTTCGGGAGATTTGGCGGCAACCTCTTCGATATCCATTCCGCCCGCTTCCGAAAAAATGAGGACCGGCAGTCCCTCGGAGCGGCCAATGGTGATGGCCATGTAGAATTCCTTCGTAAACGCGCGGCGCTCTTCGACGAGCACAGCCTTCACGATTTCGCCCTTTCCCCCGCCCTGGTAAGTCTTGAGCGTCGAGCCAATAAACCCCTGGGTCAGCGTCTCAGCTTCCGCGACGGTGGAGGCTTTTTTGATACCGCCGGCTTTGCCGCGTCCGCCAGCGAGGATTTGCGTCTTGACCATGGCGCCGTTCGTGCCGTGCTGCTTAAATTGCGCGGCGGCCTCCTGGGCCGTGCGGGCTACTCCGCCTTGCGGCACGGGAATATCAAATTTGCGGAACAGCGCTTTGGCCTGGTATTCGTGGATTTTCATGGAGCTCCTATTAAAACGTCATCGCGGCGACTTCGCGGACACCGGCGGAGACTTTGTCGACCGAGACTTTGAGCATTTGCTTTTCCTCGTCGGTGAGCGGGACCTGAACGATTTCGCGAATGCCATTTTTACCAAGCTTGGCAACGACGCCGCAGTACATGTCGTTGACGCCGTACTCTCCGTTGCAGTGGGCGCAGACCGGAAGGATGTCAGGTTTGTCATTGAGCACCGCGTCCACCATCTGGGCGACAGAGCTGGCCGGGGCATAGAAGGCGCTGCCGGTCTTGAGAAGCTTCACGATTTCGGCTCCCCCGTTCTGCGTGCGGTCAATGATGGCCTTGCGGTCCGCCTCGGAGATCGAGGTTACGGGCTTGCCGTCACAAAGGATCTGGCTGGTGACCGGAACCATGAGGTCTCCGTGGCCGCCGAGCACCATTGAGCTCACGCGGTGAGGTTCCACACCGAGCGCGAGAGAGATGAAGTAACGCATCCGGGCGGAGTCCAGCACGCCGGCCATACCGAACACTCTGTTCTTGGGGAAGCCCAGCAGCTTGGCCGCAAGGTCGGTCATGATGTCCAGCGGATTGGTGACCGTGATGACGATCGAGTTGGGAGCGTATTTTTTGACGTTCTCGCAGACCGATTTGACGATCTTGGCATTGGCGCTTAGAAGATCTTCGCGGGACATGCCGGGTTTGCGGGGCATGCCGGCCGTGACAACGACCACGTCGGCACCGGAAATATCTTCGTACTTGGTGGTCCCCTTCACGGTGCAGCCATGACCTTCGATGGGCGCGGCCTCCATGAGGTCGAGCGCTTTGCCTTCCGCGAGGCCCTCGACGATGTCAAACAGGACGACGTTGGAGATGTTTTTTTCGATAAGACGCTGGGCAGTGGTGGCGCCGACTTGACCGGCACCGATAACGGCGGTAATGGCTTTTTTCATTGGAGTATCCTGTTGAGGGTTTCGCTGATGCGTTTGTTGTCCGCCTTGCCGGCGGTTTTTTCCTGCACAAGCTTCATAGCTTTGCCGAATTCTTTTTTGGAAGTGAGCGCGTTGCTCTTGAGGACATCGTCGATCACGGCCTGCAGTTCTGTCTCAGAGAGCATCGCGGGAAGATAGGCGGAGAGGATTTGGACCTCGGCCTTTTCTTTGAGAGCAAGCTCGGGACGCCCGGCTTTTTCATATTCGGTGATGGCGTCCTGGCGCTGCTTGAGCTGCTTTTGGATGACCTGAAACACCGCCTCATCGGTCATCGGCTTGCCGGGGTTGGCGATTTCCAGGTTCTTGACGGCGGATTTGAGCATGCGGAGCGCATCTAACTTACCGGCATCTCTGGCCATCATAGCTGCCTTGATGTCGTCTTGAATTTTTTGAGCGAGTTGGGACATGATGGGAGTTCTTTTGTGTTAGTCGGGAGTAGCGTGTTTACTGTCAAGATTTAACAAAACTTAATTATTCTAACTTAGCATCATCCGACTGTCAATCGATTCAGCGCGAGCCCGGATTGCTAGGCGCCGTCTCCAGTAAATTCATCGGATTCGCGGGATTCTCCTGACGGCGGATCTCAAAATGGAGATGCGGGAGTATGGCCGGGTGGTCAGCATTCCCCGTGTTGCCGATAGTCCCGATGACCTGACGCCGCCAGACCCATTGGCCGGGCCGGACGAGCATCTCGGTGAGATGGGCGTATCGGCTGTTCATCCCATCCGGGTGATCGAGGCGGATGTAGTTGCCATATCCGCCTTGAACACCCGCGAATGTCACACGGCCGCTTTTGGCGGCGTAGACCGGGGCCCCATATTCGGACCTCAGGTCAATCCCGTTATGCGTGCGGCGGTTTGATCGCGAAGCCGCAAAATGACCCTCGCCCATGGAATCATTTCGGATGAGGTATTCACCTTTGAGACCGGCGGGCATTGCGTACGAACGCTCCATATAATCAAAATACCGGGGTACGGCGTTAAAGACGCAAAGTACAAGAAGTCCTGATACCAGGGTCAGGAATGACCATAGCTTCATCGGGCAAACTCCAAATTTAAATCGAGTGGAACTAAAGGTCGGAAACGCTCAAATATGAATCCAAATAAGATACCACATCTTCATAAACGGCGAGGCGCGAGGATTCGTTGAGGATTTCGTGGAAGAGACCCGGATAAAGCTTGAAAGATTTGGCCTTGTGCGGGATGGCCTCAAAAAAACTCCTGGAGGCCGACGCGCTGACGACGCGGTCGTCCCCCGCCTGAAAAATAGCCGTTGGGACATCAATGCGGCGGGCCATGCCGAGATACCCGTTCATGGCTTGGTTCATTTGGAAAAAAAGCCGCGCGCTCATGAAGTGGACGATGCGCGGATCGGCGCGGTGTTGACGGGCGAGATCGGGATCATGAGTGAGAAGCTCTGAAATGGCCTTGGTGGCGAACAGCTGACGCGGCCGAAGGCGAGAGCAGACCGCGCCAATCGCGCGGAGGTGCGGCGGCACCGGAAAACTCAAGGCAACGCAGGGCGAGGTCAGCGTGAGCGACGCGAGCCAGGTCGGGTGGAGATCGGCGGCAGCGCTCGCGCAAGCGAGAGCTCCCATGCTATGCCCGAGCAGGTGCAGGCTTTTGGGACCCGCCAGCTGTGCGATGTGGGCGGCTACGATGTTGATGTCCGACGCGTAATCCGAAAAATGGTTCACATGCGCGCGGGCTCCGCCGCTTTGACCGAATCCCCTCAGGTCCAAGGCGGCCGCGTGATAACCACGGCTGTTGAGGAATGCGGCAAAGTGACGGTAGCGCTCGGCGTATTCTCCGGCGCCGTGAATTATAAGAACCGTGTTCGGTGAATGCGGCACCGTCGGCGGCGGGTCGGCGTGGGCGGGGCAGAACGGCCAAAACCAATAGTGCAGCGGAGTCCCGTCAAAAGAAAGAAGGTAATGCTCATCAGGGCGGCGCGCGGCCGCGTCAGGCGCGTTTAGACGCGGCATAAAAGGGCTCCAGCAGCGGGGCGTATTTGGAGCAGATGATCTTGCGTCGGACCTTGAGCGTGGGTGTGATCTCCCCTTCTTCAACGGAGAAATCCCGGTCCAAAAGCGCGAAGTATTTGATCTGTTCATACGGCGCCAGGCGGCAGCGGACTTCCTGGACCTGAGATTCAAAGGCGTCGCGTACCCAGGGTTGTTCGATGAGGGTCTTGTGATCCGAGAAAACGGCGCCCTTCTCCACGGCCGCGCGCTCAAGCTCAGGAAAATTTGGGACTACAAGCGCAGTCAAGAAGTGATGACCTTCTCCGTAAAGGACGCATCGCTCGATCAGCGGAGCGGTTTCGTATTCTTTTTCGACGGAGGCGGTGGCGACCTTTTTACCCCCCGACAAAACGAGGAGCTCCTTGATGCGGCCCGTAATCTTAAGGAATCCATCCGCGTCGATATCCCCCAAGTCCCCGGTGCGGAACCAGCCATCTTGAATTGCTTCTGCCGTTTCTTCGGGCTTGTGATAATACCCCTTCATAACGCTGGGTCCTTTGACGAGGATCTCGCCGGCGTCGGATATCTTGACTTCGATATTGTCCACGGGCAGTCCGACGGTGCCGAATTTGTAATGGTTGACCCGGTTGAGGCTGATCACGGGCGAAGTCTCGGTGAGGCCGTATCCCTCGAGGATGAGAATGCCAAGCCCCGCGAAGAATTGCGCCTGCTCCTGCGCCAGCGGCGCTCCGCCGGAAACGCAAAAACGGATTCTGCCGCCGAGCGAATTACGAATCTTGGCATAAGCGAGGTGTTCTCCAAAAGCATAGGCCAATCGGAGCCAATGGCTTAAGCGGCCGTCCGGGCGCGAGCGACGCGCCGCCGCCTGGCGTCCCACGCGCATCACCCAAGCGGCCAACGCTTTTCGGAAGGGCGAGGCCCGCAGCATTTTTTCGTAGATCTTTGCGTGAACTTTTTCGTAGAAGCGCGGCACCGCCATAAGGAAAGTCGGCTTGGCTTTGAGCGCGTCCTCCGCGACGGTGTTGATGCTGCGTGCGTACACGATGCGGGCCCGGGCCATGCACATCAGGTAATAACCGCACATGCGCTCGAAGACATGGCAGAGCGGAAGAAAGGACAGGTGCGTATCCTCGCCCGTGAGCGGCAGGGAGCGGAGCACTGTTTCCATGTTTGCCAAAAAATTACCATGAGTTAGAACCACGCCTTTTGGAAAACCGGTGGTGCCCGAGGTGTAGATCAGCGTCGCGGTGTCTTGGCGCCGGATTTGTTTGAGCAGATCCTCCGCGTCGACCGCGGACAGCGGCGTCTGCGGGGCAAAGTCCGACATTCGCACAATCGTTTGACGAGCTTGGGGGTTGGTGATTTGGTAATCACCCTGAATCAGGACAATTCCCCAGAGCTCGGGGCATTCGTGCAGGACGGGATCCAGTTTGGCGAGGAGCTCGGGATTTTCGACCACGAGAATGCGCGCGGACGCGTCACACAAAATATAGCGGATTTCGGCGGACGCGAGCGTGACATACACCGGAACGGTGACACCGCCCAGCAGCAGCGTGCCGATATCCGAAGCGACCCACTCGGGGCGGTTCGAGCTCCAGAGCGCGACTTTCATCCCCCGCTGAAGACCGAGAGATTTGAGTCCGCCGGCCACAGAAAGGACTTGAGACCAGACCTGCTTCCAGTCGAGGGATTTGAGTGCCTCCCCTTCAAAAGATGAGAGGGCTGAACGATCGGGCGCCTCGCGGGCATTGTCCGCGAAGATCTGGACCAGATGATCCGGGGTGGATGACATCGAGCCTCCTAACCCTTTATGAGGCGTGGAAGTTCTGGTTCTTTTTGGCCAGATCCATCAGAAGATTTGCCGGGCGGAAACGTTCCGGATCCACTTCCTTCTGCAGGCGCTCCAGCGTCTTGACGATCTCTCCGGTGCCGATCGAATCGGCCCAGCGGAGAAGGCCGCCGCGGAACGGCGGGAATCCCGTACCCATCATCATGCCGAGGTCCACGTCGGACGGTTCGCGGCAAACACCTTCCTGGAGACAGTAGGCGGCCTCATTGATCATGATGTAGAGACAACGCTCAATCAGCGCGGCATCCGACAACGGCTTTCCTGTAGCCGGGATGAATTTGGACAAATCTGGATTGATCACGCGGCGGCCGTCCTTACCTTGCACGTAAAAGCCTTTGCCGCTTTTTTTGCCGAGAAGTTTGGCGTCGGCGAGTCGATGGCTGAGCTGCGCGGCCTTCATGCGGGCGCCGAAGGCGGTCTCGAGAATTTTGCCGACCTTGTAGGCGACATCCAGGCCGATCTCATCCAGCAGGATAAAAGCGCCCATAGGCATGCCAAATTTGAGCAGCGCCCTATCCATGTGCTCAACCGCGTAACCTTCCTCAGCCAGATACCCCGCCTCGTTGAGATAAGGCATGAGCAGGCGGTTCACCAAAAAGCCCGGCGCGTCTTTGACGACAATCGGTGTTTTGCGAAAACGCCGCGACAGCGCCACGATCGTGGCGATGGCCGCGTCGCTGGTTTTTTCGCCGCGAATAATTTCAACGAGCGGCATTTTATCCACGGGATTGAAAAAATGCATACCCACCACGCGGCTCGGATCCTGGACGGCGGAGGCCATCTCGGTCACGGAGAGCGATGAGGTGTTGGAAGCGAGAATAGCATCGGGGCGGGTCGCCTTGTCGAGTTCGGCGAAGACTTTTTTCTTCACGTCCATGTTCTCAACCACGGCTTCGATGACGACGTCGCAGGTTTTGAAGCCCGAGTAGTCCAGTGTCGGTGTGATCATCCCCTGCAGCGTCGCGGCTTCCGCCTTGTTGTACCGGCGTCGCTCCACTGCCTTTTGGTAAACAGCCGCTGAGGACTTGAGGCCGAGCTTAAGCGCGTCGAAGCTCACGTCCTTGAGGCGGACCGGAAGCCCGGAAGAGCTGACAAGTTGCGCAATACCGCCGCCCATGACGCCGGCGCCGAGCACCGCGCATTTGTTGACCGTCAGCGGCTGCGAGGGAGACCAGGATTCCTTTTTATACCGCTCAGTGAGACCAAAGACTTGAATCATCGTGCGGTGTTGACCCAGGAGGACGAGGCGGCCGAATTCAACCGCCTCTCGGTCCATGGCCGCCGAACGAGCGGCGCCGTAATTGGCGACGACGACTTCGATGGCTTTGATAGGCGCCGGGTATTTGCCCTTGGTGATCTTGAGCGTCATCTTCGCGGCCGTCTTGGCAATCGTGGACTTGCCGAAGGGCGTGCCTTCCATGATCTTTGTTTTGAGATCCGCCGCTTGGGCAAAGGGACGGGATTTGGTGAATTTGGTTTTTTCCAAATGTTCGATCGCGGATTGGCGCAGGATGGCCGACGGGTAGAGACCGTCGACGAGTTTGCCGCGATACGCCGCCTTGGAATCCATAACTTTACCCTGAATGATGAAGCCTAAGCCTTTCTGAAGCCCGGCGACGCGAGGAAGGCGCCAGGTGCCGCCAAAGCCGGGTATGATGCCGAGATTCACTTCGGGCAGACCGATTTTGACGGACGGGTCAAAAGAAGCAAACCGCCACGTGCACGCGAGCGAAAATTCCAATCCTCCGCCGAGGCAGGCGCCGTCGATCAGCGCCACGGTCGGAAACGGCAGGTCTTCGATCATGTCCATCATCACTTGTCCCGAGCGGGCCTTGGCCTCGCCGTCCTTGGCGGTAGAGATGTCCTTGATCTCGTTGATATCGGCCCCGGCGATAAAAATCCCGGGTTTGGCGCTTTCGATGAGCAGCGCTTTGAGATCCTTCGTTTTTTGAAGTTCCTGAACGATGGCAAACAATTCATCGCGCAGCGCGGTGGTCATGACATTGGCTTTTTTGCCTTCAACGTCAAACGTGAGAATGCCGATCGACGGATTCGAGTCCAGTCTGGTGAGTTTGATATTGGCCATAAATCCCCCCTTATTCCCTTTCCAATACGATGGCCGCGCCTTGCCCGCCGCCGATGCAGAGAGAAGCGACGCCCAGGTTTTGTCCGCGGCGCGCGAGTTCTTTGAGAGCGGTCAGGATGAGGCGTGTGCCGGTGACGCCGACCGGATGGCCGAGCGCGATGCCGCCGCCGTTTACGTTAAGGATATCGCGGCGAAGCGTTCCGTAGGCGCCGGCGAGGCCGAGTTCTTTTTTGCAGAAAGCATCGCTGGCCAGCGCGCGTTCGCAGGCAATGACCTGGGCGGCGAAGGCCTCGTTGATTTCGAAGAGCTCAATGTCTTTAAGTGTGAGTCCGGCTTTTTTGAGGGCGGACGGGATGGCGAATGCGGGCCCGAGACCCATGCGGCGCGGATCCAGGCCTTCGTAGGAATAACTTCTGATATAGCCCAGCGGCTTGTAGCCGAGCGCCTTGGCCTGCTCCTCCTTCATGACGAGGACCGCGGCCGCGCCGTCGGTGATCTGACTCGAATTGCCCGCGGTGACGGTGCCGGTACCGCGTTCGAAGTAGGGTTTGAGTTTGCTCAGGTCTTCCATGCTTTGCTTCTCACGGATGCCGTTGTCGAATTCGGCAGTGGTTTTGTAGTCGGGGCCGACCTGAACGGGAACAATTTCTTCGGCGAGCTTGGCCCGTGCTGCCGCGGCCTTTTGGTGACTGGCGAGAGAAAATTCGTCCTGATCGCGGCGCGAGATGCCGAATTCTTTGGCGAGCACTTCGGCGGTCTGACCCATGTTGAGGCCGCAGACGGGGTCGGTCAGCGCTTCCTGGAGTCCGATCGTGGGCTTAATAAGGTCGCCCTTGATCTTCCAGAGGGCGGCAATGCGTTGTAGGGGCGTGGCCTTGCCGAGACTCATGAAGACTTCCTGCGCGCGCTTGGTGTAGGTGAAAGGGACGCTCGACATGGATTCAGCGCCGCCAGCGAGCACGACGTCATCCGCGCCGGAGACAATTTTTTCGTAGGCGGTGGTAACAGCCTCGATACCGGAAGCGCAGTTGCGAGACACCGTCATGGCGCGCTTGGACTGCGGCACGCCGGCCAGAAGTGAAATCACGCGGCCGATATTGGCAGAATCGGAGGTGGTGGCGACAGAACCGACAACGACTTCGTCAATCAAGTTGGGGTTGATCTCGGTGCGCTGAACGACTTCGCTGAAGGCGATGCGGCCCAGTTCTTTGGAACTCAAGTAATTGAATGTCGTAAAGGCCTTGATGAACGGTGTGCGAACTCCGTCCACGATGGCGATGCGAGATTTCATGATATCCCCTTCTGTTCCTTTTATACGTAACCCGATTATCACTACTAATTCTTACTAAACAGTATAATGATTATTTAATATTAATCAACTACTAACATTAAATTGCTTCATCCCGGTTGTCCCGGCGTATGGCTGCGGCGACTTCGGCGAAATTGTGGCGCAGACTCCATGTCATATATTCGCTTGGTTTGGCCGAACGCCTACGTCGCCGCAGCCATACGCCGGGACTTCATGTGAAGGCGATTTGGGTGGAGTAGCTGATTGATAGGGCGGAGAGAAGGAGACGGAAAGAGCGCGCGGCATCGGACCGCGGCTTATGTGGGCGAATATCTTTAGCAGACTGCGCTAGAGGCCGAGGCTGTAGAGGGCGGATTTGAGGTCGTTGAAGATTTCGGTGAGGTACGGGTGCTGGACTTCAAATTTAAGGGCGCTTGTTTTGACGCGCTCGCTCAGGCTATTCCCCTGTCCGGAGGATCCAAGATTTTTCTCAATATCATCCACCAATCCCGAAAGCTCCTTGCGAGCCGACTCATCCGTAGGATTCAAATTAGCAACCCGATCCCGAAGCGTCTCCAAAATCTTCTTCACATCCTGCTGGCTCATGGGGAATCTCCTTTTGATGCCGACATTGAGAGTCTTTAGAGCGAACTAAACATTTTCAAAACCGAGTCAGATGGCAGCAGATGTTCTTCGGAGGATTTTTTCGCGATGAAGGCGTCCTCGCCGCAATCGCGGAAGGAGCGAGCGCGCGTTACCTTTGGCCGCGCGCGAGCGGCTCTGTCCGCAGAAGAATATCTGCTGCCATCAAGCCGAGTGCAAAAATGTGGCGGTGAGTGGAATCGAACCACTGACCTCGGGCTTATGAGTCCCACGCTCTAACCAACTGAGCTACACCGCCGTTTGGATCCAGCCGCCGCCGACTACGGAGTCGCCGTCGTAAATAA
>JAGOUK010000129.1 GCA_018061225.1 Candidatus Omnitrophota bacterium
GGGCTGGACGGTCTCGCGATCGGCTGCGCGCTGTTCGCATCGCTGACCTACGCGGTGTTCAGTTACGTAACGGGTCACGCGCTCTTCGCGAATTATCTTTTTCTGCCCTTTATCGAAGGGGCGGGCGAATTGACGGTTTTTTGCGCGGCGATGGCCGGGGCTTGTCTGGGCTTCTTGTGGTTCAACGGCCAGCCCGCCAGCGTATTTATGGGAGACACGGGATCTCTGGCACTGGGAGGCGCCATTGGGATTGTGGCGCTGCTCATCAAACAAGAAATTATTTTGTTGGTGGTCGGCGGGGTGTTTGTCATGGAAGCGGTGTCGGTCATTCTTCAAGTGGCGAGTTTTAAGACCACAGGCCGGCGGATATTTTTGATGGCGCCGATCCATCATCATTTTCAGAAAAAAGGCTGGCAGGAGTCCAAGGTGGTTATTCGGTTCTGGATCATTTCGGTGGTTCTTTGTCTGGCGGGGCTTTCGAGCCTCAAGCTTCGCTGATGGGAGCGATCAAATACCGCAAGGCAGCCGTGATCGGCGCAGGCGAAAGCGGCATGGCGTCGGCGCGGTTGCTTCATCATTTGGGGGCGAGGGCGCGGGTATCTTCGGTCGGACCGTTGGAGGCGGGTTTTGCGCGCTGGTGCTTAAAGAGCGGAATCCCGGTCGAGACCGGGGAGCATCGGGAATCCTTCATCGGTGAATGCGATTTGTTTGTCGTGAGCCCCGGGGTCAAGCCGACGAGCGGCGTGATTCGATATGCCGAACGCCGCGGAATTCCGATCTGGAGCGAGATAGAATTGGCCTTCTCCGCCTGCAGGGGGCGGGTGGTCGCGGTGACGGGAACCAACGGCAAGACGACCACTTCCACACTGCTATGGGAAATGGTGCGCCGGCACAGGCCCTGCCATCTATGCGGTAATATCGGCAACTCTTTGGCCGCATCGGTGCTCGAGAAGGGACCGAGTATCTGGCGGGTGGTTGAGGTGAGTTCCTTTCAGATGAAATACGTTCACCGGTTTCGGCCGGACGCGGCAGCGATACTTAATTTAAGTCCCAATCACCTGGACTGGCATCCCAACTTGGCTGATTACTACCACTCAAAACTACGGGTGGCCTCCGCGCAGACACAGCGGCAGACAACCGTGATCAATGCGGATGACCGAGGCCTAGTCCGCCGGATCAAAACACTCAAATCCAAAAAGGTATTCTTTAGTCTCAAGCCTTTACGCGACGGCTTCACGGTGTCGGATGGCAAGATTGTTCAGATGACGTCGGGCCGCACCCGCGTTATCGCGGATCTTTCCAAATTTAAGCTCAAGGGTTCGCACAATGCTCAGAATGCGTTGGCTGCCGCCGCTTGCGCCGCCGCGCTCGGCGTACCCAGCAGCGCGATTCAGGCCGCGATCAACTCCGCCAAACCGCTGCCCCACCGTGTCGAGGACATCGCGGCGATTAACGGAGTTCGCTATATCAACGACTCCAAATCAACCACGGCCATGAGCACGGCTGCCGCGGTCCGCGGAATTGAAGGCGGTGTCATTCTTATCGCCGGCGGCAGAAGGAAGCAGAAGTCTTTTCGGCAAGTTTATGCCGCTTGCAAGAAGCGGGTGTCGGCCATGATCTGCTACGGGGAGTCGGCCGACGGGATGTACAGCGAATTTGCGTTCATGAAAAAGCGTTTTAAGACAAATACACTGGAGTCGGCGGTCATAAAGGCGGCCGCGATGGCCCGGCCGGGTCAGTCAGTGCTGTTGTCGCCGATGTGTTCGAGCTTTGACCAGTTCTCGTCTTACCGTGACCGGGGCGATGCCTTCAGGCGCGCGGTGAAACGTATCGCGGAGACCCGCAAATGAGCGCCCCAGCCTCCATGGCGCCCGAACCGAGCCGGCAGATCCGCATCTGGCTGTGTTCGCTCACCGCCACACTAGTCGCGGTTGGGACGGTGATGATTTTTAGCGCCAGTGCGATCTATGCCTGGGACCGGTATCACGATTCGATGTATTTTTTGAAGCGACACATGGCATTCTTGGCAGTAGCGATCACGGGATTCATCTGCGCCATGCTGGTGGATATTCAAAAACTCCGCAAAGCCGCTCCGTATCTTCTGATGGGGATCGGTGCCGCGCTTCTTTTGGTCGGCCTCCTCGGCCCTAAGATCGGCGGCGCGCGGCGCTGGATCTCGATCGGCGGGTTCAATGCTCAGCCGTCCGAGTTCGCCAAGATAGCGATTATTTTGTATCTTGCTGACCGCATCGCTATCAAGTCGGAAGGGCTCAAGCGGTTTAAGCAGGATCTCTTACCGTTAATCGGCGTGATGGGGGTCATGCTGCTGCTCATTCTTCTGGGGAAGGATTTGGGGACCTCAGTCGTGCTGATGGGTGTGTTCATGATGATGCTGTTCGTCGGCGGAATACCGGTGAAGTATTTTGCGTGGCTCGTCGCGGGCTGCGTTCCGTTGGTGATCGGCGCCATCCTGATCGAACCTTACCGGGTGAAGCGTCTCACGGGATTTTTGAACCCGTTTGATGATATTCAGGGAAAAAGCTTTCAGTTGTATCAATCCTTGCTGGCGATCGGGTCGGGCGGATTTTTGGGCAAAGGGCTGGGGCAGTCGCAGCAAAAGTTGTTTTATTTACCCGCCGCACACACGGACTTTATTTACGCAATCATCGGTGAGGAGCTCGGATTTGTCGGAGCGGGGCTGGTGTTGCTGCTGTTTGTGGTTTTTGGCTTGCTGGGGATGATGATCATTTTTAGGGCCAAAAACGCCTTCACGCAGCTTTTTGCCCTGGGTCTGGTCAGCCTCGTGCTGATTGAGGCCATCATCAATATTGGCGTGAGCACGGGTGCATTTCCCACCAAAGGCCTGGCGCTGCCTTTCATTAGCTATGGCGGATCCTCGCTGGTGGTGAATCTTATCCTGGTCGGTCTCCTGCTGAATCTTTCCCGCGAACGCGCCGATGTGCCGGAAGGCTGGCGCCGCTCGGCGCAGGGCTGATGAAGTGAGAGTCCTTGCCGCGGCCGGAGGCTCGGGGGGTCATTGCTACCCGGCCATTGCTTTTTTACAAGCCTGCCGGAAGCGCCACCCGGATTGGACGCTCACGCTGGCGGTCGACCGCGGCGTCAAGACGCTCGGGCTGGAGGTCGAAGCCGCCGCCGCGCATTCCATCCGCGAGGTCGAGTCCGCGGGTTTTGCGGGGCTTAAATCTTTGTTGGACTTTCGGTTTTGGGGGAAGCTGATACGGGGTTCTCGCCAAGCCAAGGCGCTCTTGAAGAGCGCGGCGCCGGATCTCGTGATCGGGTTTGGCGGTTATGGGAGTTTTCCGGTGGTGTGGGAAGCGGAGTCGGCGGGAGTTCCGGTGATCCTTCACGAACAGAACGCCGTGATGGGATTGGCAAACCGAGTGCTCGCGATTCGCGCCAAAAAGCTGGCCGTGTCGCTGCCGCTCAAGCGGCTTCCTTCCGGCGCGCGGCGGGAACAGGTGATTCAGACCGGGTTTCCGTTGAGGTCGACATTGCGCCGATTGGACGCGGCGGCGGTGCGGGGGCGGTTCGGATTGGATCCTGCCAAAAAAACACTGCTGGTCTTCGGCGGGAGTCAGGGATCCAAATTTATCAACGGGTTGATGGACACATTGATCAAAGATCACGGAGATGTATTGAAGGCGAATTGGCAGATCCTGCATTTGACCGGGCGGGCGTCATCGGACGCTTTGGAAGGGCACGACACGGTAACCGGTCCTTTTAGACGCTGGACCTACAGCCGCGAAATGGACGCGCTGTACACGGCGGCGGACCTTGTGGCATGCCGGGCCGGGTCTGCCACGCTGCATGAGCTCTCCTACTACGGAAAGCCCTCCATCCTTATCCCTTATCCCTACGCGCACGGACATCAGGTTGAAAACGCCCGCGTGCTCGCGGACGGCGGAGCAGCCTGGCTGTCGGAAGAAAAAAATACAACTCCCGCCTCATTCGCGGCCATCCTAAACGAAGCTGCGGCTGACGCTTCAAAGCTTGTCCGGATGGCCCAAAGAAGCTCGGGTCTGCTCAAAACTGACGGCGCTTCCGCGTTGGTTGATCTGGCCGAATGCCTGGCGGCGCGATGAAGCAGCGGGAAATGTTTCACTTCATCGGCATCGGCGGAATCGGAATGAGCGCCATCGCTCAAATGATGGCGCGCAAAGGCTACGCGGTCGGCGGTTCGGACGTCGAAGAAAACGCCATGACACGGGCCTTGAG
>JAGOUK010000007.1 GCA_018061225.1 Candidatus Omnitrophota bacterium
GGATCTTTGAGACCATGACCGGTGAGCACGCAAACACAGGTTGGCTTTTTGGCTGAGCCGGCCGGTCCCGTAAAATATCCATTTTTAGACAGTTCAAGCAGGCCCGCCACACTCGCCGCGCTCGCGGGTTCCGCGAAGACACCTTCTTCCGCGGCGATCCACTTGTAAGCGTGCAAAATCTGTTCGTCCGTCACCGCTGCCACCATGCCTCCCGACTCGTCTCTTGCCTGCTTGGCAAATTCCCAGCTGGCGGGATTGCCGATTTTGATCGCCGTGGCGATGGTCTTCGGATCTTTGACGACCGCGTTGTGAACGATCGGAGCCGCTCCCGCGGCCTGGAAACCGATCATCTTCGGCAGCGTTGATGTCTTGCCTGCCCGTTTGTAATCTTGATAGCCCTTCCAATAAGCCGTGATATTACCGGCATTCCCGACGGGCATGATATGAAAATCCGGAGCCGCACCGTCCATCTGATCACAAATCTCAAAAGCGCCGGTCTTCTGACCCTCGATTCGGTCCGGGTTCACCGAATTAACCAAAGCGATGGGCCTGAGCTTCGTCGCTTCACGGGCCAGATTGAGCGCGTCATCAAAGTTGCCGTCGATCGAGATCACCCGCGCGTCGGCCATGATGGCCTGACTTAATTTACCCATCGCCACGGCGCCGGCCGGGAGAATCACAAAACATCTCATGCCCGCTCTGGCCGCGTAAGCCGCGGCTGACGCTGACGTGTTGCCAGTGGAAGCGCAGAGCACGGCTTTGGCGCCTGAATGCTTCGCCTTGGTCACGGCCATCGTCATGCCGCGGTCCTTAAAAGACCCGGTTGGGTGCGCGCCTTCAAATTTGAGCCAAACATGGATGCCGGTCAGCTTGGTAAGCTTCGGGGAATAAATGAGCGGCGTATTGCCCTCGTGAAGCGTCACCACCTGAACATCGTCAGCGATGTCCAAATAGGAGCGGTAGTGGTCGATGATGCCGGGCCAATGCGTGAGCTGTGTGGACGGCTTGCTATGCGTTTTCATCAGACCAGATCCGAGTCAACAATGCGGATGCGGATAGGCTTAGCTTTCACGATGGATTGCCTGGAGATTTCTGTCAACGCTTTGTCCACACGCGACTCCTGCGTCCGATGCGTCAGAACGACCACGCTCACGGGGTTCTTGTGGGTTTCTTTCTGAACGACGCTCGACAACGAAATGCCGTTTCGCCCGAGGGTTTGAGCCAACGCCCCAAAAACTCCCGGCCGATCGACGACGTCAAAGCGGAGGTAGTAGCGGGATTCAATGGTTTGGATCGGAAGCACTTTGGCCGCGGAGTAGATCGGATCCACGTTGTTCACGCCGTGACGGCGGTCCTGCGCGATCGCGATCATATCGCTGACCACCGCGCTGGCCGTCGGGCGCTGGCCCGCGCCGCGTCCGTAGAACATGATCTCGCCCGTTTCGTCACCGGACACGAGGACCGCGTTATTGACGCCGCTGACATTGGCCAAAAGATGTTTTGATTCGAGCAACGCGGGATGAACGCGCAGCTCGATGCGATTGTCGGAGCCCCGGCTGCCGAGCGCCAAGAGCTTCACCGTATAACCGAGTTCGGCCGCATAACGGATATCTTCGGCCGTGATGCGCTCGATACCTTCACGGTGGATCGTGTTGTACGGAATTTCGAACTTGAACGCCAGGCGCGCCAGAATCGCTAATTTGTGGGCCGTATCCGTTCCGTTGACGTCCAGTGTGGGATCGCTTTCGGCAAAACCGGCGGCCTGAGCCTCTTTGAGCGCTGTTGGATACGATTTGCCACCGCGGGACATTTCGGTGAGGATGTAATTGCAGGTTCCGTTGAGAATGCCAAGGATGCGGGACATGCGATTGGACGCCAATCCACGTTCGATGCCCTGAATGACCGGAATTCCGCCGCAGACAGCTGCTTCGATGCCGATATGACGGCCGGTCTGACGCGCGAGTTTATACAGGCCGAGTCCGCGCTCGGCAAACAGCGCTTTGTTGGCAGAAACAACGTCTTTCCCGGATTTGAGCGCGTCCGTGATGTGAGCACCGGCCGGATTCAAGCCGCCAATGAGCTCGACAACCTGATCGATTTTGGGATCACGCAGGATCGAGGCGGCATCCGTCGTGACTCGCACGCCCCTGAGAGCAATCGACCTCTTCTTGGAAGCCTTGCGGACGCAGACCCCGGCCAACTGAAACTCAAGTCCCGTCTCCCGTCGAATGTCCGCGCTTTTCTCAATCAAAATACGGGCAACGCCGGTACCCACGGTCCCCAGCCCCAAAAGCCCCACCCTGACGATGTTCTTCTGATTTTTCATATTGGTCTTCATGGTGTCTTTTTGACGAAAAAAGATGGTCGGGGCGAGAGGATTCGAACCTCCGATCTCCTGCACCCCAAGCAGGCGCTCTAGACCAAGCTGAGCCACGCCCCGTAAAATTCTGCTGCAAAAGACTCATCTGCTGCGTTGCTCCTTGCGAGTGTACTTCTTTGTACACGGCGCTCGTCGCGCCTTGCATCTGAGCCTTTTGCAGCAGAATTTGTCATCTGCATCTAACTGCTTCTGCCGCGCCGCTCCTTCATTGAGCCATCACGGCAGCTTTACGAATTGCAGTCACTAAACCAAACTGATCAGAACCAGCGCTGGGGTCAGCGCGGAGCAATGCTAATCAGATTCGTTGATAAACTTTTTGTGCATCACCGCTTCGACTATGGAGTCGGGACCGCGGCGTTCGTGGAGCACATCCACAACGGCTTTGACGATGGGAAGCTCAACTTTGAGCTTCTTGGCAAGCGCCATGGCGGAGTCAGCCGTCTCAACTCCCTCCACCACCATTTCGGACCTGGACAAAACTTCTTTGAGCGACGCGCCCTTACCGAGCTCAAATCCACAGCCGTGATTGCGGCTGTGAATGCTGAAGGCCGTCGTCGCCAGATCACCCAAACCGCTCAAGCCCAAAAATGTTTCGGGCTTGGCCTTCATCTTCCTGCCGAGCCGCACGATCTCGCTGATACCGCGCGCCAAAAGCACCGACTTGATATTCGATCCGTACCCAAGACCATCCAGGATGCCGCCGGCGATTGCCAGCACGTTTTTGACCGATCCTCCGAGCTGAACTCCCACGGCATCGGCGCTTTCGAGCACCGTGAACGCCGGCGAACTCAGGACTTTCCTGACGATCGCGCGATCCGCCGGACGACTTGACGCGGCAACCACGGCGGTCGGGATCTCCTGTGCGATTTCGCGTGAGATGCAGGGTCCCGAAACAACAACGCTGCGGACACGGCCAAGAACATCTTCGAGCACGCCCGACATCAATTTGAGCGATCCGCGCTCAATTCCTTTGGTCAGAATCACATAAAGTTTTTTTGAAGCCGCCTGCTTCAAAACACCTTTTAGGACCGATCTAAAAAACTTGGACGGCATTGCCAAAAACACGATATCGGACGCGGCGATCGCCTTGTTGATATCGGCTTCGAACTCAACCGTTGCCGGGATTTGAAACCCAGGCAAAAACTTTTTATTCTCCCGAGACGTCCGCATCTCGGTCAGGTATTCCGCAAATGCGCCCCAGAGCACGACGCGATAGCCCTTGCGTGCCAGGTGCAGGGCGACCGTTGTCCCCCACCCGCCGTCTCCTAGAATAGTGATCGTGGATTTGGCTGTTTTCTGGCGCATATTGTTAGGCAATTTAAGCTGTTAAGTATATCAAAGCGGCGCAGCGATGTCACTCGCCGCAACACTATTCAAGACTTAGATTAATGGATAGAAAAGGACCGGAAGAAATCCCGGCTCTTTAGGCGATGGCAGGCCCGGAAGCAGGGCCGAGGATGTCAAATTTGACCGTGTGAAGAAAGGCAACCGCGAAGATTTTTTGCTGCTTCACCACATAAAAGGATCCGCTGGTCCGGCAAGTCGTCTGCCCGATACCATGTTCTTTATTAAATATTCTTTTGACGCTGATATGCCTGGGTTTCTGCGTGAGCGTCTTTGATCGTTCCGCCATCCATTCCTGCAGTGAATTCGCGCCCAGGTACTGACCCAACCTCTCGGTGATGAAGTAGACGTATTTTTTTTGGGCTCTGGCGATGAAGCCGTCCTTCTCGATCAGTTCCGTCATTTTAAGCAGGCGGCGCTTTCCATTGGAAGAGGTGTGACGTTCCATCTGCACTTCCCGAAGCTCTAATTTGGCCTGCTTTTGTTTTTTCATGAAAGCCCTTTAATTAACATACACTTAATATCTAATATTCAATCTTTTCTGTAATGGAGTATGCGCTATGATATGTCAGAATTCAAGAGTAATGCTTAATTATTTATGGAATAGTTTAGATTCGCTTCCCTTACGAAGCCTGCTGATATTGGATCGGTGCGTCCATGTGATAAAAACCGCCGCCAGCAGCGCGATGATGGCATGAGTTTTACCAGGTATAATCCAAGCGGTTGCGGCTGCAAAGACGTAGGCCGCCAAAATGGAGGCGACCGACATATACCGCGTCGTCTTGAGTATCACAGACCAACAGACAAAGGCCAAAAATAATGGAATGGGATACACGGCTAGAGCGACACCGGCCCCCGTCGCAACGCCTTTTCCGCCTTTAAATTTTAACCACGGCGTAAAGACATGTCCGAGAATCGCACAGCAGCCCAGTCCAAATTGTATCAAGAGCCTATCCCCGAAAGCGTACTGTTCAAGGCCGCCAGACATGCCCCAAATCCATATCCCAATCCAGACGCCCAAGACCCCCTTGGCGGCATCCGCCGCCAGAACAATGATTCCATCCTTTCGTCCAACGGAGCGAAAAACATTCGTGGCTCCGACATTACCGCTGCCCATAGTTCTGATGTCTTTGCCGGTTTTGACCCTGGTCCATACATAGGCGCTTGGAATCGATCCGATCAAATAGGCTGCAATAATGGCCGCAAGTTCACGCATGTTCGGTTCCTCCTCCCAATCTTGCCGATCCAAACCGGAGATAGACGACTCCGGACAAGGCAGTGGCCGCCGCCACGGTGATCACCATTACTTGAATGAGTTCTTCCGGGGCTCCCGCAAGCGATGCGACGATCAGCGCCATCTGAAGCACCGTTGTCAATTTGCCCAAGAAATTGGTTTTGGCCTCAAAGCGGTTCTGCATGATGAAGATGACCGCGGTACCCGTCACCAACATAATATCCCGCGACAACACCACCACGGCGAGCCACGCGGGCAGCCGCGCGCCATCAGGAATGCTAGGCAGCCAGGCGAGGGCGAGGTAGGCGGAAGTGAGGAGGATCTTGTCGGCCATGGGATCTAGCAAGGAGCCGAGGCGAGTTTTTTGTCCGGTGCGGCGGGCGATCCAGCCGTCCAGCCCGTCAGTGGCGCAAGCGGCCAAAAAAATGGCGAGAGCCGCGATCCCGAGCATTCCCCGATCCGGCGTCCAGTAGAGCAGCGTTGTGATGAATGCCGGCACCATGAGCATCCTAAGGATGGTCAGGCGGTTAGGTAGATTCACGGTCTTTCGGAAAAACGCGGTCGAGAGTCCCGATGCGCTGAGGAGGCCACCAGCGCACAAACGCGCGGCCGACCAGTTCTTTCTTAGAAACAAAGCCCCACATGCGGCTGTCGCGGGAGTTGCCGCTATTGTCTCCCAGCACATAATAGTGATCGGGCGGCACAACGATCTTTTGATTAATAGCGCCGTAGTCGCCTTCCTCTGTGTTGTAGTAGACATTGCCCACAATCTCGTTGGGCAGCGTTTGCTTGATCCCGTTCACAAAAAGGGATCCGTTTCGAATCTCAATTGTTTCGCCCGGCAAACCGATCAAGCGCTTGATGAAGTCCTTGGAAGGATCTTCGGGGTATTTAAAAACAATGATGTCCCATCGCTGCGGATCTCTGAAGTGGTAAATAAATTTGTTCACAAAAAGCCGATCGCCGATCTTGAGCGTCGGGTACATCGATCCGGACGGAATCTTAAAGGCCTGGACGACAAAAGCGCGTATCACGAGAGCCATGATCAGCGCGATCACTATCGCTTCGAGCCACTCGCGCAATTCGCTCTTGACCTTGGAGCGGTCCAAATTAAACGGGAGCGGCATTAAGCATCACCTTTCTGAAGAACAGCCATGAAGGCTTCCTGGGGAATGCTCACACTTCCAAATTGTTTCATGCGCTTCTTGCCCTCTTTTTGCTTCTCGAGGAGCTTGCGCTTGCGGGTGATGTCGCCTCCGTAGCATTTGGAAGTCACATCCTTCTTCATAGCTCCGACAGTCGACCGGGCGATGATTTTGCCGCCGATGGCTGCCTGAATGGCCACGTCGATCATCTGCCGAGGGATCACTTCTTTGAGTTTTTCTGTCAGCCGGCGGCCGCGGTCGGCGGCTTGCGTGCGGTGAGCGATCATGCTGAGTGCTTCACAGATTTCTCCATTGAGAAGAATGTCTACTTTGACCAGCGGCTCGGCGCGGAAGCCCTGCACCTCATAGTCCATGGAGCCGTAGCCTTTTGAAAGCGATTTGATCTTGTCATTGAAGTCGACGATGATCTCAGCCAGCGGAAAATCATAAACCACGCGCACGCGGCCGGCATCAATGTACTCCGTCGAAAGGTATTTGCCGCGGCGCTTTTCGCACAGATCGAGCAGCGTCCCCATGTTCTCCTTGGGGACGATGATGCGGGCATGAACATACGGCTCACGGGTCTCAACAATGCGCTGAACTTCCGGCATCTTAGAGGGATTATCAATATCCTTCACTTCTCCGGTAGTTGTGACCACCTGATAGACCACGGACGGCGATGTGACGACCAGTTCAAGATTGTACTCGCGCTCAAGACGCTCCTGAACGATCTCCATGTGCAGCAGACCCAAAAAGCCGCAGCGGAATCCAAAGCCGAAGGAGGCGGAATTTTCACTTTCGTACACAAACGAAGAATCATTGAGGTTGAGCTTGGCAATGGTGTCCCGCAAGAGCGACAGATCTTTAGAATTGACCGGGAATATGCCCGCGTAAACCATCGGGCTCATCTTGCGGTATCCGGCCAGCGGTTCTGACGCCGGGCGCTCGGCATCCGTAATAGTGTCGCCCGGTTCGACCAGCTTGGCCTCCCGGATATTGCAGACGACATACCCCGCCTCGCCGGTGAGGAGTTCCTCGCATGGGATGGGCTTGGGCGTCATGAAACCGACCTCGAGAACCTCGTGGATACTGCCATTGGCCATCATCAAAATCTTACCGCCCTTGCGCACGGAGCCGTTCATGATACGAACATAGGCAATCACGCCGCGGTAGGTGTCGTACATGGAGTCGAAGATCAGCGCTTGAAGCGGCGCGTCAGGATCGCCTTCCGGGGGCGGAACGGAGGTCACGATACGCTCGAGGATTTCGTCGATACCAATATTCATCTTGGCGCTGGCCGCGATCACATCACTTTTTTCGACCCCGAGCACCTCGGCCACTTCCTCCTTCACCCGTTCGGGCTCCGCGTTGGGAAGATCGATCTTGTTGATCACGGGAATGACGGTGATGTTGTTCTCTAGCGCGAGGAAGAGATTGGCAACGGTCTGGGCCTCAACCCCTTGCGCCGCGTCGACCACGAGAAGCGCCCCTTCGACCGCGCGAAGACTCTTCGACACTTCAAATGAAAAATCGATATGCCCAGGGGTGTCGATCAGGTTAAAGGTGTACAGCTTGCCCGCCTTGGACTGGTATTTAACACGAACGGCGCTTGCCTTGATGGTGATGCCGCGTTCCTTCTCCAGGTCCATGCTGTCCAGCAGCTGATTTTCGAACTCCCGCTTGGAGATCGCGCCGGTCATCTGAAGAATACGGTCGGCAAGCGTGGACTTGCCGTGGTCAATGTGCGCGATGATGCAGAAGTTGCGGATGGATTCGTGTTTCATTTAGCCTTGCAAAGAAACGGCGACTTTTTCGCCCCACGAGACAAGCGTTTCGGCTTCGCCCGGGACCTGGGATTCCGCGTAGATCCGCAACAGAGGTTCCGTACCGGACATTCTGAAGAGAAGCCACGCGTCCTTGTGCATGACAAACTTTACCCCGTCCGCCAGATTCTTCCCTTCACACGGAATGCCAATCGCTTTAGAGGCGTCCGCCGTGGAAAGATCGGTCAAATACTTCAAGAACGGCGCCTTGGCCGCCTCAGGATAATGAAGGTCGCGTCTGGAATACAGAAATTTGCCGAAGCGCTTATCAACATCCGCCAGGATCTCTTCAAGCGTCATCTGACGGTGCTCCATCATCTGTATGATGAGCAACGCTGAGAGGACACCATCGCGCTCCTGCATGTAATTCTTAAAGGCCAAGCCGCCGGATTCTTCGCCGGCGATCAAAACGTCATGTTTACGCATCACATCAACGATGTGTTTGAAGCCCACGGGCGTTTCGTGGACGGTGAGACCAAGTTGCTTCGCCACCCGGTAGATCAGCGCCGTGTTCGAAACGGTGGTGACCACATCGCCGTGCATTTTGAGATCTTCGGCCAAATGAAGCATGATCAGCGACAGCAGCGTTCCCGGTGAAACAAAAATGCCGCCGACACGGGCCGCGCCGATGCGGTCGGAATCTCCGTCGGTGATGAACGCCGCGTCGTACTTGCCGGACTTCATTTTTTCGCAGGTTTCAGGAAAGTTCTTAGTGATGGGTTCGGGAGCCGTTCCGCCAAACGTGACATCGCGCTTCGCCCGAAGCGTGGTCACTTTGACGGCAGTGCCGGCAAGAATCTGCTCGATATGACTCTCGCCCATGCCGTGCATGGAATCAACGAGGATATTAAGCGGTTTACGATTAAAGAGTTCGAGCTTCAGATACTTCTTAACAGCGTCGAGATACGGCGTCATCAAATCTTTTTGACTGCTTTTGACCTCTTCCGGTGAGGCCTTGCGGACGGCGGATCGATCGAGACAGCCTTCGATCCCCTTGGTGATCGCAGGTTCGGCGGAGCTGCCGTTCGCGTCTTTCACCTTGAATCCGTTGTAGTTTCCGGGGTTGTGGCTCGCGGTGATCGCGATCCCGAGGTCAAATTTGTGATCCATGACCCAGCGGCTGACGGCGGGCGTCGGGACGGCGCAGTCAGACAGCACCGTTTCGATTCCGTTGGCGATCAGGATAGAAGCGGTCAGGGCCGCAAAGTTCTCCGAATCTTTGCGGAAGTCATAGCCTACAACAACTTTGGGTTTGTTCGTTTTGCCGGATGAACGGTGGACACCATTCGTGTAGTCGCAAAATGCTTGCGCCATGCGCTCAACGTTCTCAGGCGTATATTCCTTGCCCATGATGGCGCGCCAACCGTCTGTACCAAATTTGATGTCTGCAAGAGAAGAGGTCATGCTTTGAGCTCCTTTAGATCGCGGACGGCTTTGGACACATCCGGCGCGCGAAAAACCGCCGTTCCGGCCACAAGCACATTGGCTCCGGACCGGACTGCCAACGCGCCGGTCTGGGCATTGATCCCGCCGTCCACTTCGATGTCTTTGTTATAAATCGATCGCAAATTAGATACTTTGGCCATCATGTCCGGCATAAAGGATTGTCCGCCGAAGCCCGGCTCCACGGTCATGATCAGCACCATGTCGATCTTTTCCAGCAGGTTTCGAACAGGATCGAGCGGAGTGGCCGGCTTAAGCGAGACGCCCGGGCGCTTGCCGAGGCTTCGGATCTGATCCAAGGTCTCCTCGAGACGGGCGCCGCAGGCCTCCGCGTGCACGGTGATGATGTCCGAGCCGGATTTGGCAAAGTCAGGGATATATTGCCAGGGGTTTTCGATCATGAGATGCACGTCGAGGGGCACGCGGCTTTTGGCCTTGATGGCCTTCACGACGAAGGGGCCAATGGTGATATTCGGAACGAAGTGTCCGTCCATCACGTCCACATGAATGTAGTCGCAGCCCGCGTCTTCGACAAGACGGACCTCGTCGGCGAGGCGGCCGAAATCGGCGGACAACAGGGATGGGCTGACTTTAACGGATGAAGATTGGTTCATGTGTTGCAAGAAGCGACATTATAGACGCTTTTTATCCTTCTGGGTACTCTGATGGATCGTAGGCCGCCTGAGGACGGCGAAAATCCAGGTAGTTTTGAAGAATCAGGATCGCGCTAAGCTCATCTGAGTTTTCTTTTTGTTTCTTTCGAGAGAGGCCCTGGCGGATCATTAGGCGCTGAGCTTCCACGGAAGTCAGCCGCTCATCCCAGGTCACCACCTGGCAATCCGGGGCCAGCTTTTTGAGCTCCTCAACCCAAGCCAGCACCTTATTCGCACGCTCGCCGAGTTCCCCGCTCATCATCAGCGGCAGGCCCACCACCACGGTCCCGACCTCACGATCCTTGATGACCGCCAAAACTTGAGGGAATGTTCTTAAGGGGCCCTCGTTTTGAATCGTTTTGAGCCCCTGAGCGGAAAACCCCAGGGGATCCGAAACCGCGACGCCGATGCGTTTGTCGCCCAAATCGATACCAAGCGTGCGTTTGAGGGGGGTGGTCATAGCTTCACCTTAAAATGTTTGGCCCAAAGATTCTTGAGCTCACGTACGTCCTCGGCCTTTTCGCGGGAGCAGATCAAAAAGTCGTTTCCGTTTCGCACTACGACCACGTCTTTCACGCCAGCCGCGACCGCACGCGTCCCGTCACCAAGAGAAAAAACGCAGTTTTCGGCTCCGGCGTCCAAAACAGGAGAAATAAAAACATTACCGCGTTCTTTGGAGCTCATCCGACGCAGCGCTTCCCAGGTGCCAATATCGTCCCAGCCCATCCGGCTGCGCACTACCTGGATGCGGTCGGCTTTTTCCGCCAGCAGCTTGTCGATCGAAATGGACGGGAGCGACGCGTAAAGTGACCGGACACGGACCGGAGTCCAGGCGCCGTTGCCAAACTCGAGAAATTTAGCGTAATAGTCACCTGCGAGCCGGCGCATTGAAGAGTCAAAGGTTCGCACGCTCCAGGTGAAGATGCCGGCGTTCCAGACATAGCGGCCGGATTTGATGAACTTTTTAGCCGTGGCCAGATCTGGCTTTTCGCAAAAACGCTCGCCCTCGAACGCGTCCTTGAGCGGCTCTAAGCGTGCGCCGCATTCGATGTAGCCGTATCCCGTGGCGGGCCGGGTCGGCTCGATGCCGATGACGCTGATCACGCCGTCAGCGGAAGCCAGCGCGCAGCAGCGTTCGATGTTCTGCCGCAGAATCTCCGGCTTCTCTACGAGCGCGTCCGCCGGAAAAAAACTCACCACGGTGTCCTCGCCAAATTTCTTGAACGCCCAGAGCGTCGAATACGCCGTGGCGGCGGCGGTGTTCTTGCGTTCCGGCTCGCCGAGCACATTCGCGGCCGGAATCCGGGGTAAAAGTCCGCGGACAAGCCGCGCGTGTTCATTTGATGTGATCACGAAGACACGGTCTTTGCCGTAGAGCGGCGCCAGACGGTCAAACGTATCTTTGAGAAAAGTAGTTTTTTCGTTGAAGCGGATCGCATATTTTGGCAGCGCACGGCTCGTAGCCGGCCAGAACCGTTCGCCGAGACCGCCCGCCATAATGAACGCGACTTTGTTTTTCATTTGGACTTCACCGCGGACACGAGATCTCTGATCAGTTTTTTGGAAGCCGGTGACAGGCTTTTTGCCGAATGCTCCTTGAGATGACGCACCAGTGCCGAACCGATGATCACGCCGTCCGCGAAGCGCGAAACTGCGCGAGCGTCATCGGGCGTCGAGATCCCGAATCCGACGCAAACCGGCGAAGCAGCGCGCTTCTGTGACGCGATCACATGAGCCTTGAACGGATAGTCGGTGCGCTTGATGAGGCCTGTAAGCCCGATCAGCGAAACGTAATAAATGAACCCTCGGGACGCCTTGAGCACTTCCGCGTGACGCTTGGGCTCCGTCGTGGGCGTGGTCATCAGAATCGGTAATATGCCAAAGGCCTCATAGACCTCACGGACAGAAGTGTCCTCGTCATGGGGAAGATCCGGAATAATGATGCCGTCCACGCGGGCGTCAAACATGAGCTTGGCGCTGCGTTCCAGGCCGGCCGCGTGCAGCGGATTGTACGAGCTCATCACCACGACAGGAATCTTGAGCCCGCGGCCGCGCTCTTCGCGCAGCATTGTCATCAACTTCACGAATGTCGTCCCGTGTTCGATAGCCCTAAACGAAGCGTCCTGAATCACGGGGCCGTCGGCCAATGGATCCGAGAACGGAATGCCGAGCTCGACAACATCGACGCCGGCCTCCTGGCAGAAGCGAAGCGTCTGACGCGTCACCTCCATCGAAGGGTCGCCTCCCTCAATGAACAAAACGAGGGCTTTCTCATTTTTGGCGCGCAGCGTCTCAAAATGTTCATCGATCGGATTCAGAACAGCGCAGCACTGGGAATGGTTTTTCATTTGTAAAGTCGCCTGTTTAGAGTTTGATGTAGCCAGATGCGTGCTCGACGTCTTTGTCGCCGCGTCCCGATAAACAGATCACGGCCGTTCCGCCCTTCGGCACCGATCTGGGATTTTTGAGCAGGTAGGCGATCGCGTGTGAGGTCTCAAGCGCCGGGATGATCCCCTCCTGACGGCTCAAAAACTGGAAGCCTTCAAGCGCCTCCTTGTCCGAGATCGCGACGTATTTGACCCGGCCTGATTTCTTGAACATCGCGTGCTCGGGGCCCACTCCGGGATAATCCAGTCCGGCCGAAATGGAGTGGGCCTCCTGAACCTGACCGTCCGCGTCCTGCAAAAGATAGCTCTTAAATCCATGAAGGATTCCGATCGTGCCCTTGGTGAGCGTGGCGGAATGTCTGGACGTGTTGACGCCGTCCCCCGCCGCCTCGACTCCGATCAACTTGGCCTTAGTTTTGCGCGCCAACGGGTAGAACATCCCCATCGCGTTCGATCCGCCGCCGACGCAGGCAATCGCGAGATCCAACTTGCCCTTGGTTTGGCGGTAAGTCTCTTCGCCGATGACCGATTGAAAATCCCGGACCATCTCAGGATAAGGATACGGCCCCACCACTGATCCGATCACATAATGCGTATCCCGGACATTTTGAATCCAATCACGGATAGCCGCGTTGATCGCATCTTTGAGAGTCTGGGACCCGGAAGTCACGGGTACAACCTGAGCGCCCATGAGTTTCATCCGGAACACATTGAGGCGCTGACGCTCGGTATCCGTCTTGCCCATATACACGACACATGGCATGCCAAACAGAGCGCAGGCCGTAGCTGTCGCGACACCGTGCTGACCTGCGCCTGTTTCGGCGATGATGCGGCGCTTGCCCATCCGCTTGGCCAGCAGCACCTGCCCAATGGTGTTGTTGATCTTGTGCGCGCCCGTGTGCAGCAGGTCTTCGCGTTTCAAAAGCACCTTCGCCCCAGTGAGCTTGGAGAGCGAGCGTGAAGGCGTTAAGAGCGTTGGCCGGCCGGCATATTCGTGAAGAATGGTCTTCACTTCGGCCATAAATTTGCGGTCTTTCTTGGCCTTGCCATACGCGGCTTCCAATTCGTCCAGAGCGTGCTTAAGAATTTCGGGCACATACTGACCGCCGAATTCCATGAAGTAACCCTTGCGGTGCTTAAGCTGTTTTGGCATGACGGATAAATTTCTCCATAAGGTGAATGTCTTTGATGCCGGGTTTTTTTTCGACGCCGCTTGAAACATCAACGGCGTATGGACGCAAAGTACGCACCGCTTCCCGGACATTGGTGCTCTTGAGTCCGCCGGTTACGATAATGGGGGTTGCAAATCGGGTGCGGGCAAGCCGCGACCAATCCCAGGAGATTCCGGAGCCGCCCGCGACAGACGCCTTGGTCTCCAGCATATGTCCTTGAACGGCATAGCGCTTGAGACTTTGAAGCGCAAAACCTTCTCCTACGTGAAAAACTTTGATCACCCCGCGAGTTCCGGCGGCCAGAAGCTTCACGCAATCTTCCGGCGATTCGGACCCGTGTAGCTGAGCGATATCGAGTTTGGCCTCCCGCATAATGGCCAGAATCTGACGGACCGGTTCGTTCACAAATACACCCACCCGCGTCACCAAAGGGCCGAGCGCGCGGCTGATCTTTCCGGCTTCTTTGGGCGTGATCTGCCTGGGAGATTTGGCAAATACGAATCCCAGCGCGTCCGCTCCCAGCCGCACCGCAGCTTGCGCATCTTCAAGACGCGTGATGCCGCATATCTTCACGCGAACCGGTGTTGTTTGTTTTAGCATGATGTCAAAAGCCCTCTCAGCGCGTCACCCGGATCGGTTTGAGTCATCAACCCCTCACCCACCAGAACCGCGTCCGCGCCATAATCCCTCACAGTCTCAAAGTCCCGGCGTGATTTGATGCCGCTCTCAGAGACGATCACGCTTCCTTTGGGCGCAAGGCCCGCCAGGCGCTTTGTCGTGTTGAGCGATACTTCGAATGTCTTAAGGTCCCGGTTATTGATGCCGATCAATGCTTCCGGCATATGCTTGATCTTGGCAAACTCGGATTCGCCGTGCAGCTCAGCGAGCACATCGAGCCCAAGTGCCATGGCCGTGTCATATAAATCTCTCATGAGGGCGGCGTCCAATGCTTCTGCGATCAGGAGCACGGCATCGGCCCCCGCTGCCCGGCTCTCAAATATCTGATAGGGGTCGACCACAAAGTCTTTGCGCAGCAGGGGCAGCCTGACAGTCGCGCGAACCATTTTTAGGTCCTCGAGAGATCCGCCAAAGAATGGTCCATCGGTCAAGACAGACAAGCAGGAAGCCCCGGCCTTTTCGTAGCCCGCTGTGACGGATGCCGCGTCTGCCCCCTGCTTCAAATACCCCTTGGAGGGCGACTTGCGCTTGAATTCGGCGATCACGGCCGGTTTGACGGCTGCCGCCAGGATCGCCCGCTTGAAGCCGCGGGGACGATCCGCCTCCTTAGCCAGTTGTTCACAGGCGCTTTGGGTCAGCGTTTTCTTGGCCTCAGCAACTTCTTTGCGTTTGGAGACTAGTATTTGATCCAGAATATTCATCGAATCACATTTAGTTTTGTTGATAAAAATCGGTGATCTCGGCCACTTTTCTCCGGACGCTTCCATTCCGCAACAGCAGTCGGGCCAGTTCGACACCCTCTTTCACTGTCCGCGCGCGGTCCGCGGCCTTGAGTGCGAACGCGGCATTCAGCACCACCAGGTCCGTTTTGGGACCCTCGATGCCGTCAATGATGGCTAAGCCCTCACGAACTGCCGACTGCGCATTATCAGACCGCAACGTGCCCTCAGCCGCGCGGGTCACCCCGCCCTCTTCCGGCGTAAAAATATACTGTCTCAAAACGCCATTCTCCCACTCCGCCACCTGCGTCGGAGCCGCCGGGCTAACCTCATCTAAGCCGTCCTCCGAATGCACAACGATCGCGTGCTTGGACCCGAGGGCGCCGAGCGCTTCGGCCACGAGCGTAACCAGCCGAGATTCATAAACCCCGATCAGCTGATGCGTGGCACCCGCGGGATTGGTGATGGGTCCCAGGCAGTTAAAAAGCGTGCGTCCGGTGATCGTCTTACGCGCCGCGGCCGCATGGCGCACCGAAGGGTGAAATTGCGGCGCGTAAAAAAATGCAAAATTTGTTTTTTTGAGCCCTTCCACAAGCTTCCCGGGCGCTGTCTCCAGCGGCACTCCGATCGCGGATAAAAAATCCGCGCTTCCGCAAACACCCGATACGGCGCGATTTCCATGCTTGGCCACCGGCACCCCGGCCGCCGCGGCGATCAAAGACACGATGCTCGACACGTTCACAGTGCAGCTGCCGTCACCTCCGGTGCCGCAGGTGTCGAGCACGCCGTCCAAACCGGGCTGCACACGCACGCCGGCGCTGCGCATGGCACGGGCCGCTTCGGTGATCTCAGAGGCGGTCTCGCCTTTGGCCCGCAGCAATTCGAGCGCTTCAACAACATCTTCGGTCCGAAGCTCCCCGCTCATCAACTGCGTCATGAAGGCGCGTGTCTGCTCCGGCGCCCAGTCTTGCCTGGCTCTCAACGCTTCGAGCAGCGGCTTAATAGACGCCGAATCCGCCTGAGCTCCGCTCATCGCATCCTTAAAAAGTTACGCAGCAGCGTCATCCCCGTCGTCGTCAAAATAGATTCCGGATGAAACTGCACGCCGTAAATCGGAAACTCCACATGCGCCACACCCATGATTTCCTGGTCCGCCGTCCATGCGATGGACTTGAGTGATTTAGGAAGACTCTTGGGCTCGATTAGAAGGGAGTGATAACGAGTCGCCGTGAAAGGGCTGGCAATGCCGGCAAAAAGCGGATGACCGTCATGGTGTATTTCGGAAGTCTTACCGTGCATGATGCGGTCCG
>JAGOUK010000130.1 GCA_018061225.1 Candidatus Omnitrophota bacterium
AATGAATGTCAGGCCTGACGCCGAGATAGGGGCGGAGCTTGATGGAGTAGCGTATCGCTTCTGCGCTGAGCATTGTAAGGTTAAGTTTCTTGCCGCTCCGCATAAATACTTGCCGGCTCACTCCACAGCAAAAGAATCTTCGGACGGCGGGGGCGAGTCGGACAGCGGTTCAACCGCCATCGCGGGGACTAAATACACCTGTCCGATGCACCCGGAAGTCGTCGCCGATAAGCCCGGCGCCTGTCCCAAATGCGGGATGGCATTGGAGCCCATGGACGCATCTGCGGCCGCGGCCGCGCCGGATGACTCGGAATACCGTGATATGTCGAGACGGTTCTGGACCAGTCTGGTATTGGCGGTTCCGGTCGTCACTCTGTCGATGCTAGAAATGCTTCCGGGGCACCTCCTTAAAGGTCTCCTGTCCATGCGTCAATCCTCTCTTATCCAAATGGCTTTCGCGCTGCCAGTGATCTTCTGGGGCGGATGGCCGTTCTTCGTGCGGGGTGCTTCGTCGGTGATCCACCGCAGTCTCAATATGTTCACACTCGTGGCGCTTGGCACCGGCTCGGCCGCGCTGTACAGCATCACCGCGGCGGTGCGGCCTCAGGGCTTTCCGCCCGCGTTTCAAGACGCTTCGGGACAGGTGCCCGTATATTTTGAAGCAGCGGCGCTGATCACCGTTTTGGTGCTTCTGGGCCAGGTCCTGGAACTCAAGGCCCGGCGCAAGACCGGCGGCGCGATACGGGCGCTGCTGGACCTGGCGCCCAAGATGGCCCGCATCCTTCGCGCCGACGGAACCGAAGCCGATATTCCGCTGGAGGAGGTCCGCGTCGGCGATTCTCTCCGCGTGCGGCCGGGAGAAAAAATCCCGGTCGACGGCATCGTGACCCAGGGGTCGAGCTCCGTGGATGAATCCATGATCACCGGCGAGTCCATTCCCGTAGAAAAAACGCTTAAGTCTAAAGTCACCGGCGGCACGCTCAATGGAACCGGCGGATTCGTCATGGAAGCCGCCCGTGTCGGAAGCGAAACGCTGTTGGCCCGCATCATCCAGATGGTGGGGGAGGCGCAGCGCAGCCGCGCGCCGATTCAGCGCGTGGCGGATGTGGTGTCGGGCTATTTTGTACCGGCCGTGATCGCCGCCGCTGCGGGGACATTTGCCGTTTGGGCTCTGTGGGGTCCGGAACCCCGGATGGCGCACGCAATTGTGAACGCCGTCGCGGTGCTGATCATTGCCTGCCCTTGCGCTCTCGGCTTGGCAACGCCCATGTCGATCATGGTCGGCATCGGACGCGGCGCCTTGAACGGCATTCTGATCCGCAACGCCGAAGCGCTCGAAACCTTGCGCAATGTTGATACGCTCCTTGTCGATAAGACCGGCACGCTCACTGAGGGCAAGCCCAAACTCCTGAGCGTCCTTGCTGCTGAAGGTGTGGCGGAGGACCGGTTGTTGGGTGTGGCCGCCGGACTGGAGCGCTCCAGCGAACACCCGCTTGCCCAAGCGGTTCTGACCGGCGCCGCAGAAAAAATGGCAGAACCGACTGCCGTCAGCAATTTTAAATCGATCCCCGGCAAAGGAATTTCTGGCACTCTCGACGGCAAACTCGTCATTCTCGGCAACGGGGAATTCATGGCCGAAGCTCATGTGGATATCGGTGCTTTGTCGGGCAAGGCGGATACCTTGAGAAAGGACGGCCAGACCGTGATCTTCGTCGCGGAGGACGGCCTGGCGCTGGGAGCGCTCGGTATCGCCGATCCGATTAAACCAACCACGGCTGAAGCGATTAAGACGCTGCGTGAGCAGGGGCTGCGCGTCATCATGGTCACCGGCGATAACCCTGTAACCGCGCTCGCGATCGCCGCGCGGCTCGGCATCGACGCGGCCGATGTGCGCGCCGGCATCCCCCCGGAAGAAAAAGCTTCGATCGTCAAAGAACTCCAAGCTCAAGGCAAACGTGTCGCGATGGCCGGCGACGGCGTCAACGATGCTCCGGCGTTAGCGCAGGCCGAAGTGGGGATCGCGATGGGCACCGGAACGGACGCGGCGATGCAAAGCGCCGGCGTGACGCTGGTCAAAGGGGATTTGCGCGGTATCGTTAAGGCGCTGACCTTGAGCAGGTTGACGATGCGTAATATTCGCCAAAATTTATTCTTCGCATTTTTCTACAACATGCTCGGCGTGCCGATCGCTGCGGGTGTTTTGTATCCTTTTTTCGGAATTCTTCTGTCACCGATCCTCGCCGGAGCCGCGATGAGCTTAAGCTCGGTGTCGGTGATCACCAACGCGCTTCGCCTCAACCGGATTAAGCTGTAGTAAAATAGCGCCCGGCCAACAACCCGGCCAAAGGAGCAACGCTGCCATGAATCGATTATTTCGTGTGACGTCCGTCGGAATGCTGTGTGCGGTGACATTGTCGGTCTCCGGTTGCGCCGGTGCCCGCCTCAATAAAGATAAGACTGCCGTCCAAAAGCCGCTGAAGCCCGCTGAACAGATCGCACTTCTCGAGAGCGAATCCAAAGCAAAGGATCAGGAAATTCGGCGTCTGCAGATGGAAATGGCAGCGATGAAAAATCAGGCTCAAACGGCTCCGCCCATGCGACAGATTTCGTATGAGGACACCTACACTTACCAGCCGGCGACCAATGTTGTCTCAACCCCCAAAGTTCCCGCGGGCCGCGTGGCTGGCGTGACGACGGCCGAGATTCAGCGCGCCCTCAAAAAAGCCGGTTATGATCCTGGACCCGCCGATGGGCGACTCGGCAAGCGGACCAAGCAAGCCATTCTCGACTTCCAGCGCGCCAAGGGTCTGAAGGCCGATGGTGTCGTCGGCAAAAAGACTTGGGCCGCTTTGAAGAGCGCGTCCTAACGCATCCAGAGGAGTTTGATGAAGCATAGCGCCATGAACCCAGCTGACCTTGTCCAAAATCTCAACTGGCGGTATGCCGTGAAGGCCTTTGATCCGGCCGCCCGTATCGCAGATGATATTTGGGAGGCTCTGGAACAGTCGCTGGTGCTCACACCTTCCTCCTACGGCATGCAGCCCTGGAAATTCATCGTCACGACCGACTCAGTCGTCAAAGCCAAGCTCGTGCCGCACGCGTGGGGGCAGTCGCAGGTCACGGAATGTTCCCATCTTGTGATCTTCCTCATGAAGCGTGATGTGAGTGAAGCGGATGTGGACCGCTGGATCGCCCGGATGGCGGAAGTCCGCGGGGTGACGGCCGAGAGCCTCAAAGGGTATCGGAACTTCATGGTGGGAGACTTCGTGAACGGTCCACGGAAGGCCGTGGTCAATGAGTGGGCGGCCCGCCAAGTTTACATCGCGCTCGGTAATTTTATGACATCCGCGGCGGTGCTAGGCGTGGACACTTGCCCCATGGAGGGGATTGTGCCGGCCAAATTTGATGAGATCCTGGGACTCACGGATTCGGGCTACGCGACCGTGGTCGCCTGCGCGGCCGGTCACCGCTCATCAAAGGATAAGTACGCCGCCGCCCCTAAGGTGCGCTACCCCCTCGAACAAATGATCGAACGCCGTTAGGCTTAAAAAAATAAAGTCGGCATGAAAAAAATCCTATCACTGCGCCGCGCCGGATTTATCTTTGCATTGGTCGCGGCCGTGGGACTCACGGTTGGACTCAAGCACGGAATCGGTTCCGGCCAAAAAGACCCGGCCTCCGCCGACGTGAACAGCGCCGACAATAGCAAAGGGACTAAGACAATGAAAATATTCAATTCCAGAACAGGGCAGATCGAAGAAGTCGAACCCGTGGTCCGCACCGACGCGGAATGGAAAAAACTTCTAACCGCCGAGCAGTACGAAGTCGCGCGCGGCAAGGGGACGGAGCGGCCGTTCAGCAAAGTCTGCGCGATCCCGCCGGCCGGCTCCGGCGTGTACCAATGCATCGGCTGCGGCACCGACCTGTTCGCCTACGGCAAAAAATTTGAGTCCGGCACCGGCTGGCCCTCGTTCTGGGACCCGGTGTCGCCGCTCAACGTCAAAGTCGAGACGGACCGAGCGCACGGCATGGTGCGGGACGAAGTTCTCTGCGCCCGATGCGGCTCACACCTCGGCCACGTCTTCCCCGACGGCCCGCCCCCGAGCGGCAAACGCTACTGCATCAACACCGTAGCCCTCAAGCTCGACCCCGACGCCACCAAATAATTTAACCTACTCACGTCCGGCGAAGACAGTGTGTCCTCGCCGGACGGAATGGGTTAGAAC
>JAGOUK010000131.1 GCA_018061225.1 Candidatus Omnitrophota bacterium
TTTGGCCGAGTTGACTCAAAACGCCGGGCTGGCATTTGTCCGCAATCTGTCGCGTCTGGCTTATATTCAGGGTCTGGACGCTTCTGATCCCGCGTCACCGCCCCGCGGCGGGCGGCTGGGAGATTATCACCGTCTGTACGTGGACGGAGCCCGTCACGTCTTTGGTCAGCCGGAATTTAGCGATATTCAGCGCGCTCAGGCGCTGTTGAGGGCGCTTGAGATCAAGCGGGCGCTCGTGGACTTTCTCGAAAAAGGCATCGACGATGACGCCACCCATGTTTATATCGGAGAAGAGGTTTCTTGCGAGGGCCTGCGCGAGGTCAGCATGATCGTCAAACGCTACACCTTTAGGGGGCGCCCCGTCGGATGCCTGGCCGTGATGGGCCCCATCCGGATGAGATATGAACACACGGCGAGCGTTGTGTCGCGCCTCGCCGACGAGGTCAGTGAAGTCCTCGACGAAATTTAAGGAAAAATTATGACCACAGAACATTCGCACGCCAAGCATCCGCATGTCAAAAAAACACCGCATCCCGATGCCGAAAACACCGCCGAAAACGGCCAGTCCGGCACCGCGGAGGCCGAGACGGTCACCGTGGCGAAGGCTGAATGGGAAGCGTTGAGCGGTAAGGCAGCCGAAGCCGAGGCCAAATACCTCTTGGCTGCCGCGGACTTTGAGAACATGAAGAAGCGCCTTCAGAAGCGTTCGGATGATCTGGTGAAGTTTGCGATCGAGAATCTCGTGAGCGATATCATCGCGGTCGTGGATGATCTGGACCGCGCGATCGGAAGCCTGGATAAGGGGCATGATCCTAAAGAGGTTCAGAAGGGTCTGCACCTGGCGCAGGGGACTTTCCATAAAATCCTCGCGCAGAACGGTGTTGAGGCGATCGACTGCGTCAACAAGCCCTTTGACGCCAATCTTCACGAGGCGGTCGCGGAGGTTGTTGATGAAGCACGTGAGGACGAGTCGGTGGTGGAAGAAGTGCAGAAGGGCTACACGCTGCACGGACGGCTGGTCAGGCCCAGCAAAGTAAAAATTTCTAAAAAAGCTTAAATTAAACGGAGGAAATTAAAATGGCAAAAGGTAAAGTGATCGGCATCGATCTGGGAACAACGAATTCTTGCGTCGCGGTGATGGAGGGATCCGATCCCGTCGTGATCGCGAACGCCGAGGGCGCGCGCACCACGCCGTCCATCGTGGCATTCACCAAAAAGGGCGAAAAGCTCGTCGGTCAGGCCGCCAAACGCCAGGCCGTGACGAACCCTGAGAACACCATCTATTCGATCAAGCGCTTCATGGGCCGCACCCACAAAGAGGTGGGCGAGGAAGAGAAGCTGGTCCCTTACAAGGTGGTCGACGGTCCGAATAACGATCTGCGTGTGTCGGTCAACGGCAAGCAGATGAGCCCTCCGGAAGTGTCCGCGCTCATCCTTCAGAAGATGAAGCAGACCGCCGAGGATTACCTTGGTTCTCCCGTCACTCAGGCCGTGATCACGGTCCCGGCATACTTCAACGACACGCAGCGCCAGGCCACCAAAGACGCCGGCGCCATCGCGGGTCTGGAAGTCCTGCGCATCATCAACGAGCCGACCGCGGCCGCTTTGGCTTACGGCTTGGACAAGAAGAAGAACGAAAAAGTCGCGGTCTATGACCTCGGCGGCGGAACCTTCGACGTGTCCATTCTCGAGCTCGGCGACGGCGTGTTCGAAGTGCGCTCCACCAACGGTGACACCCATCTGGGCGGAGACAACTTTGACCAGCGCATCATCGACTGGCAGGTCGCGGAATTTAAGAAGGATTCCGGGATCGACCTTTCGAAGGACCGCATGGCGCTTCAGCGTCTTAAGGAAGCGGCCGAAAAGGCAAAGATCGAGCTGTCGAGCAATATGTCGACTGAGATCAATCTGCCGTTCATCACGGCTGATGCCGAAGGCCCCAAGCATTTGACCATGACGCTCACTCGCGCCAAGCTCGAGCAGCTGGTCGATGATTTGGTCCAACGGACGCTTGACCCCTGCCGCCAGGCGCTGCAGGACGCGAAGCTCTCGACCTCGGAGATCCACGAAGTGATCCTCGTCGGCGGAATGACGCGCATGCCCAAGATCCAGCAGATCGTGAAGGACTTCTTCGGCAAAGAGCCGCACAAGGGTGTGAACCCGGATGAAGTCGTCGCCATCGGCGCGGCGATCCAGGCGGGCGTGCTCACCGGAGACGTCAAAGACGTGCTGCTGCTCGACGTGACCCCGCTGTCGCTCGGCATCGAGACGCTCGGCGGCGTGTGCACCAAGATCATTGAGCGCAACACGACGATCCCGACCAAGAAGAGCCAGGTGTTCTCGACGGCGGCCGACAATCAGACCGCGGTGACCATTCACGTCCTGCAGGGTGAGCGCGAGATGGCGGCGGGCAACCGTTCGCTGGGTAAGTTTAATCTCGAAGGCATCCCCAACGCGCCGCGCGGTCTGCCGCAGATCGAAGTCGCCTTCGACATCGACGCCAACGGCATCGTGCACGTGTCCGCGAAGGACAAGGCGACGAACAAGGAGCAGAAGATCCGCATCGAAGCGTCAGGCGGTTTGTCCAAGGATGAGATCGAAAAGATGACCAAGGACGCCGAAGCCCACGCGGAAGAGGATAAGAAGCTGAGGGAGAAGATCGAAGCCAAGAACAATCTGGATTCGATGATCTACTCGACGCAGAAGACGCTCACCGAGCACAAGGACAAGCTGGATCCGGCGGAAGCGACGAAGGTCGAAGAAGCCATCGCGGCAGCCAAGAAGGTTCTTGAGACGGAAGAGGCGGCGGACAAGCTGACCGCGGCTTTCGAAGAACTGACCAAGGCCTCGCATAAGCTTGCCGAAGTGATGTACGCGAGCCAGACCGCCGGCGGAGCAGCCGGTGCCGCGGGCGCCGCGGGAGCTGAAGGCGGAGCCGGCGCGTCGGGCGGCAAAGACGACGTGGTGGACGCTGAATTCAAGGTGGACGGGGACGAGAAAAAATAACAGTTGATGCTTCAGGCCTGACGGAACAATCTCACAAGGACATGAACTCTTTGTGGGATTGTTCCGTTGAGGTTTGTGGACGTTTAAAGATTACGATCAATCACCGAACACTAACACCCGAGCAACATGTCTAACCAAGATTTTTATGCCCTCCTAGGCATCGCCAAGACCGCGACAGCCGAAGAGATCAAGAGCTCCTTCCGCAAAAACGCGCTCAAATACCACCCCGACCGCAATCCCGGCGACAAAGCCGCGGAAGAAAAGTTTAAAGAGATGAGCCGCGCCTACGAGGTGCTCTCTGATGATCAGAAGCGCGCCGCCTACGACCGCTACGGGATCGACGGCGTGAATTCTGGCGCGGGTTTCCACGGGGCCGAAGGCGGATTCTCGGATGTGTTCTCGGATATTTTTGAGGACTTCTTCGGCGGTACCGGCGGGCGTCAGCAGCGGGCGCAGCGCGCCGCGCGGGGCGCCGACCTGGGCGTTGAAGTCGAGCTTAGCTTCATGGAAGCCGTCAAAGGCTGTGAGAAAAAAGTTCCTGTCCGCCGCGATGAGGTTTGCCGCACCTGCGCGGGTCAGGGTTCCGCGCCGGGCACCAGCAAAAAAGTTTGTTCCACCTGCCGCGGGCAGGGAGAACTTTTGGCCTCAAGCGGGTTTTTTTCTGTCCGCAGGCCGTGCCACTCCTGCGCGGGTCAGGGTTCAATTATCGAGAAGCCGTGCGGCTCCTGTCACGGCTCAGGCCGCGAAGAGACCCAGCGCACCATCACCGTCAAAGTCCCGGCCGGTGTGGACACCGGAATGCGTCTGCGCGTTTCGGGTGAGGGTGAGGCCGGCCATAAGGGCGGCACCCGCGGTGATCTGTACGTGGATATCTTTGTCGAGGCGCATGAGATTTTTAAAAGGAACGGATCGGATATTTTGTGCGAAGTTCCCATTAGTTTTTCGCAGGCCGCGCTCGGCGCCGAGATCGAGGTTCCGTTGCTCGAGGGGACAGAAGGTTTGAAGATCCCAGCCGGCACACAGACCGGTAAGACGTTTCGACTAAAAGGCAAAGGCATCACGTCCGTGAAGGGCGGCGCGCCGGGCGACGAACATGTGCGCGTCGTCGTGGAAACGCCGACCAGCTTGAGCGCGAAGCAAAAAGATCTTTTGAAGCAGCTGGCCGCCGAATCCGGCGACAAAGCTCACCCGATGTCACACTCGTTCATGAAAAAAATGA
>JAGOUK010000132.1 GCA_018061225.1 Candidatus Omnitrophota bacterium
GCTGGGTAGTGTCGATGGGTTCGCCTAAGGATATAAGCGTTCCCATACTGCGATGGCGATAAATTTTTATAAGTAGTTGTATTTCAGGTAGTTGTAGGGTTCGCCTTTCGTCCACGCCTACCCGCCAATTTTCCCTTAAACAAGCTACACTAGTGCGATGCGGGCGCAGGGTAAGAATACCGACGGTGGTGATCGGGTGCCGCTGATCCTCAAGTGGATCAGCCCGCGCGCGGTTATTTTTATGATCTTCACGATGGGAGCGTACCTGCTCCTATCGGCTACGGTCCCAGCGGAAGCTCAGCGGCTCAAGTTCCTGAAGGATCTCGTTCCGCTGGAAGTCATCGAAGCCTCCCACTTCGCCTCCAGTCTCGCGGGTCTCCTCCTCATCCTGCTAGCCCGCGCGCTTCAGAAGCGCCTCGACTCAGCCTGGGCCTTAACGGCTTTTTTCCTTTTCCTCTCCTCTCTTCTCGCCCTGCTCAAGGGCCTCCGATATGAGGAAGCAATTTTTCTCGGGATTCTGTGCGCCATCCTTCTTGCCAACCGCAAATACTTCAGGCGCAGAGGATCCCTGCTCGTGGAGTCCTTTTCCTCATCAGGAATGTTAGCGCTGACGGCAATCCTGGCGGCGTTTCTGGGACTGGGTCATTTTCATTATCACAACGTAGCTTATTCGGATGAGTTGTGGTGGCGGTTCGCCCTCAACAGCGATGCCCCGCGTTTCTTGCGCGCGACCGGCGGTATCTCGGTGCTTCTGCTCATTCTCATTGCCGCGCGACTCTTACAGCCGGCAACGGTCCGCTTCCTTGCGCCTCAAGAAACCGATTTGGAGGATGTCCGCAAGGTGATTCTGTCGGGGGCACGGTGTTCCGCCTGGCTCGCCATGCTGCGGGACAAAAGTTTTTTATTCAACGCGTCCCGGACCGCCTTCGTGATGCACCGAAGTTTCGGCCGCAGCTGGATCGCGCTCGGCGATCCGGTCGGTCCGATCGAGACATGGAAGGACCTCATCCTTCGGTTTAGACGCGAGGCGGATCTCTACGGCGGGTGGGCAGTGTTTCACGAAACCTCCTCCGCAGGTCTGCCCATCTACCTTGACGCGGGGCTGCAGATCCTCAAGATCGGCGAGGAGGCGCGGGTCGATCTAGCTGCTTTTAGCTTGGAAGGATCCCCCTTCCGCGATCTGCGTCAGGCGCGAAAAAAATCGGAAGAAAAACACCACAACTTCATCATCCTCGACCCCCCGCACTCCCCCAAAAGATTCCAGGAACTCCGAACGGTTTCTGATGCCTGGCTCCGAGACCGACATGTTAGGGAAAAAATGTTCTCTCTCGGGTCCTTTGACGAAAAGTATCTAGCGGACTTTCCTATCGCCGCCGTGATGGCGGGCGACAAGATCGTCGCCTTCGCCAATATCCTACCCGACACGGGCCGCGGTGAATTCTCCGCGGATCTCATGCGCTACATTCCGGACCCATCGCATGGCGGGATGATGGATTATCTTTTCGTCAGCCTCCTGCTCTGGGGTAAAGAGCGGGGATACCGCTGGTTCAATATGGGCATGGCCCCTCTCTCCGGCATCGAGGACAACGAATTCTCGCCCCTCTGGCAACGGGTAGGCGGGCTAGTCTACCGCCACGGTGAAAACTTTTATAACTTCAAGGGGCTGCGCGCCTATAAGGAAAAATTCAAGCCCGTCTGGGAGCCTCGCTACCTCGTTTTTTCTGAAGGAGCGCCGGTCCCGGCGGTCTTCGCGCATATCTCGGCCCTAACCGCGGGCGGCTGGATGGGAATTTTTCGCAAATAACGGATTCTGCCTCTTTTGCGTGCATTGACAATCCCCGCGGGCGACACTAGAATGGCCGGATATTTCTGTGCCGCCAACGGCGTTTTTTTCGACACTTTCCGAGAGTTTTTTATAAAAAATGCTTGAGAACGCTCTCTTTTATATTCTTGCCCTGGGCGCCGTTATTTCGGGCATCGGCGTCGTCCGTTCCCGCTCGGCCATTTACGCCGTGCTGTGGCTGGTTCTGGCCATGTGTTTCACGGCCGGTCTTTACATCCTCCTCAAGGCTTTTCTGGTCGCCGTCATACAAGTCATGGTCTACGCGGGGGCCATTCTCGTTCTTTTCCTCTTTATAGTGATGCTCATGGATACTCAGCAGATGAATTCGGTTAAAGGCCCCGGCTGGGTCACCAAGGTCATCGCGGTGATGGCGGGCGTTGCGTTTTTTACGCTGCTCGTGACCATCATCCGCAACGTGCGCGTGCCGGACATGCCGGCGGTTCACGGGGTGCCCGAGACAATCGGACTCGTGCTCTTCAATCAATTTGTGCTGCCGTTTGAGCTCACCTCGCTGTTGATCCTGGCCGCTGTGACCAGCATTGTCGTGCTGGCTAAGAAGGACTCACAGTCATGACCATCCCCGCCGCCTGTCCCGTAAGCGCTGTCTGCCTTCAGGTGGGGCTGCATCATTATCTGACCGTCTCAGCCATCCTTTTTGCCATCGGACTTTACGGTTTGCTCACGCGCCGCAACATCCTGCTCATTTTGCTCTCGATCGAGCTCATCCTGAACGGTGCCAACCTTTCCTTTGTCGCGTTTTCCTCTTATTGGGGCAATCTCACCGGCCAAGTCCTCGTGTTCTTCACGATGATCGTTGCGGCCGCTGAAGTTACTGTCGGATTAGCCATCGTCGTACTCCTGTTCCGTAAGAAAAAAACGGTTTCGGTCGACGATTTGGACACGCTCAAATGGTAAATCCCCTTCACCTTTGGATCATTCTCTTCGCGCCGCTGGTGTCGGCGGTTCTGATCGCGCTTTTTTTACTCAAACAGCCCAAAGCCGCCGCGGCCGTCTCGCTGGCCGGCATCCTGGCTCCGCTTGGGCTCGTGATCAAGCTTTTCATCGGCGCGGCGCATCACACCCTAAAGCTCCCGATCGAAGTCAATTACTCGTGGCTTCAGGCCGGTCCCATGAATATCGAATTCGGCTTCCTCATCGACCCTCTCTCGATCCTGATGCTGCTCGTCGTCACCGGCGTCGGCAGCTGCATCTTCCTATACTCGGTTGGCTACATGCATGGCGACAAGAGCTTCCCGCGCTTCTTCGCGTCGCTGTCGATGTTTGCCTTTTCGATGATCGGCATAGTCCTCTCGTCCAATTTCCTCATGCTCTTTATCTTCTGGGAACTCGTCGCCGTGAGCTCGTATCTCCTCATTAGCTTCTGGTTCGAAAAGCCTTCGGCTGCCGATGCCGGCAACAAAGCCTTCATCGTCAACCGCGTCGCGGACTTCGGTTTCTTGCTGGGTATCCTGGCGCTTTGGGTGCTCTCGGGCGCCAACGGCGGGGCTCGGACGCTCAACTTCGGCGAACTGCATCACATCATTCCCGCCTCGGTGCAGGCCGGCTTTATTCTGCCGGGTGTGCTCATGGTCGCGATTCTGTTGATCTTCTGCGGCGTGGCGGGTAAATCGGCTCAATTTCCTCTGTATATCTGGCTGCCGGACGCGATGGAAGGTCCCACCCCGGTCAGCGCGCTGATTCACGCCGCGACCATGGTCGCCGCCGGTATCTACATGATGGCGCGGATGTTCTTCATGATCGAACTTTCGGGCGACGCGATGCAGACCATCGCCGTTTTTGGCACCGTGACCGCGGTGCTCGCCGCCGGCCTCGCGGTGGTTCAGACCGATATCAAAAAAATTCTCGCTTACTCCACCGTCAGCCAGCTCGGCTACATGGCCAGCGCCGTCGGCTTAGGCAGCGCCGAAACCGGCATGTTCCATCTGACCACACATGCTTTCTTCAAGGCCCTGCTCTTCTTGGGCGCGGGCGCGATCATTCACGGCCTCCACACTCAGAACATCTGGGAAATGGGCCAAGTCATCAAGAAAATGCCCGTCACCGCCGCCACCTTTCTCATCGGCACTCTCGCGCTCTGCGGTATCTGGCCGTTCGCGGGCTTCTTCTCCAAAGACGCCATCCTCGCTCTTTCTTACGGGCATCATCCGGTGATCTTTTGGGCCGGCTGGACCACGGCGTTGCTCACTTCGTTCTATATGACTCGCCTGGTCTGGATCGCGCTGCTCGGACCCGACCGCGCCGCCCATGGACATAAGAAAAACCATGGTCACGCTGCCCACGGACACAAAGACGATCATGGCCACGCCCATGAAGTTCATGAGGCGCCGTTCG
>JAGOUK010000133.1 GCA_018061225.1 Candidatus Omnitrophota bacterium
GATCAACGGGGAAGCCACCCGGGATTTGATACTCGATGAGGCCGTGAAGATGCTGCGCGGAGAACCGGGGACAGCCGTGAGATTATCAGTGATGCGTGATGGTGTGCCGCAGATCCTCGAGCTTGAGCTGAAGCGCGCGGTGATCAAGGTTAAGAGCGTGAAGCGCGCCGGATTCATCGAGGATGGAATAGCGTACATTCGTATTACGGAATTTCAGGAGAATACTCCGGCTGATTTTAAGAAAGCGCTTACAGGTCTTGAAAAAAGGGGTTTGAGCGGCCTGATCATCGATATGAGGAACAATCCGGGAGGTCTCTTTCCGGAGTCCGTGAAGCTTGCGGAGACATTTGTTCCCGCGAACCGGATGATTGTCTCCACCAAAGGCCGCACGGCCGATCAGAACGCAGATTACTTGTCCTCCGGAGACGCGGAGCCCAAAGCCTATCCCATCGCCATTCTCGTCAACCGGGGAACTGCCAGCGCGGCAGAGATCGTGGCCGGCGCGCTGCAAGATCATGGCTTGGCTATTTTGATCGGCACCCGCACCTTTGGAAAAGGATCGGTGCAGACCGTGATCCCGATGAAAGACGGCTCAGCGGTGCGCATGACCACCAGCCGCTACTACACCCCGTCCGGCCGCATGATTCACGGTGAAGGCATCCGGCCCGATATCGAAGTGGCTTATGAGCCTGTTGTTGAGGCCCCGCCTCAGGACTCCCCGGGTGAGCATCCCAAGGTTCTGGAAATGTTCGATCAGGTGGAGAGCGTGGTGGACGCGCGTAAGATCCCGCCCGCCCCAGTCACGCTCGAAACAATACGGCGGCGGGATAATCAAGTGCGTCGGGCGATCGATATTCTCAAAGGCATAGATATTTATGGCTCGCAGAAGACGATCAAATCCTAAGCGGAATTTAGGCGGCCGTCAGAGATGGCTGTTTGGTTTGCTGTTTTTGGCCGCTGGTCTTTTGATCGGTATACAATTTGGCAATTGGACCGCCCCCAAGAAAGCATCAATGATAGCGCGGGAATCTATGTTAAGGGTCACCCCGCCTTCCAAAGCGGCGCCAACGAAGCCGTCCAAGCCAGCCGCTCCCAAGTTATGGCCGTTCACATCAGCCCCTGATAAAAAGGCCGCTTCCGCTCCCGCGGCAACAGCGCCCAAGCCATCTAAGCCCGCGGCGCGGCCGGCCCCCGCCGCTCCGGCCCCTGTGCCCATGCCATATTTTTCTTCGGGCCCCAAAATCGCGATCGTGCTCGATGACTGGGGGTACAATCTGAATGCTATTGGTACCGCGGTTGAGATCAACGCGCCGTTGACGCTGGCGGTACTGCCGCATCTGAGATACTCCGCGACCATCGCCGAAAAAGCCCATGCCGCTGGCCATGAGATCATGCTGCATATGCCGATGGAGCCGGTGGGAAACGTGCCGCTCGAAGAGGGAACCATACTAACGACCATGAACGCGGATCAGATACGCTCTCTGCTAAGCGCGGCACTCGCCAACGTACCTTATGTCCAAGGCGTCAACAATCACATGGGATCCAAAGGAACTCAGGATAGACCGACGCTTCACGCGGTGATGGCAGAGCTCGATCAGCGTGGACTCTTTTTTCTCAACAGCATGACGTCCGGAAGCACGGCGGGGCGGGATGTGGCCGGAGAGCTGGGGATCCGCTACGCGGAGCGAGACATCTTTTTGGACAATGTCAGAACCGAGGAGGCTGTTCTGGAAAAACTTGAGCAGCTCAAGCAAATGGCAATCCGCCAAGGGAGTGCTATTGGCATCGGTCACGATAAGCCCGTCACCCTCCAAGCGATTCAAAAAGTCATGCCAACTTGGCAGGCGCAGGGGATACGCGTGATGAAGCTCTCCGACCTGATCCGCAGTTATTCCGAAGAAAATTGAGGTCAAAGATATGCTGACGCTCGGCATCGAGACCTCCTGCGATGAAACGGCCGTGGCCCTCGTGCGGGACCGTAAGGTGCTCGCGGAAATGCTGGCGAGCAGCATGGATTTGCACGCCCCTTTCGGCGGAGTGGTCCCTGAGATCGCGTCACGGGCTCATACGGAGGCGGTCACCCCGCTCATTGACGCGGTGCTGAAGCGCGCCAATGTTCCTTTAAAAAAAATCGACCTCATCGCCTGCACCGGCGGCCCTGGGCTGCTGGGATCGGTTCTGGTCGGTGTATCGGCGGCCAAAGCGCTCGCGCTTACGCTTAAAAAACCCATTGTCTTTGTTGACCATGTTCTGGCGCACGCGTATGCCGGCGCCTGGGTGGCCGGGGCCTCAGCATCCGCCAGATATCCGTTTGTGGCGCTGGTTGTCTCCGGGGGTCACACCTTGCTCATCCATTGGAAGAAGGCCGGCCACATCGAACTCATTGGCAAAACTATGGACGATGCGGCCGGTGAGGCATTCGACAAAGTCGGCAAAATGCTCGGTCTCGGTTATCCGGGCGGTCCCGTGATCGACCGGATCTCCCGGGGCGTGGACCCCGGCGAGTTTATTTTTCCGCGCTCGCAGATCAATGAGAAGCACTTTGACTTTAGCTTCAGCGGGATCAAGACATCGGTTTATTACCGTGTCGCGGCCCTGGAGAAGAATGGGCCGCTCACCGACAGTGTCAGGGCCGGGGTGGCCGCGGGTTTTCAGGAAGCGGTGGTGGAGGTGCTGACCGCTAAGGCGATCCGCGCCTGCCGGGAGCTCAAGGTGAAGCGTCTCGTGGTTGGCGGGGGAGTCAGCGCTAATTCGAGACTTCAACAGGCTATCGGTGAGGCTGCGAAGCGAGAAGGGGTCCAAGTGATTTTTCCGGGCGGCAAGCTCTCCGTGGACAACGCGGTCATGATCGCGGCCCTGGGGCAGGAGATGGCGCGGGTCAAGTCGCCCAGACTCGGCAAGCCGCATCGGGGAGCCGCTGCCTTGAGTTTTGAGCCATACTCAGATTTTTTTGGTAAAAAATATTTTTATACCCATTCCCGCAAGCGTGGGCTAAAATAGTCCCGTTATTTAGAGCGCTCCTTTTGAGCCGAATCACCGCGCCCCGCGGCAAGATCGTCCCAAACTTTTGGTTCTGATACGCTACGGATACTCGCACGAACCTGCTCGTGGCCGAAGGGCCGGAAGGAGTCAGCGATGTTTCTGAGGAAGAACCCCCGGACGAAAGAAGTCCCCGCCGAACCGGCGAGGGAAAAAATCCTTGAAATCGAAGCGGCCACGCAAGGCGCCCTCGTATTTAAAGAACCCGTCAACATTCTGATCAGCGGGCAATTTGAAGGTTCGCTGGAGGCCGAGGGAACGCTGACCGTCGGTGAAAAATCCAAGGTTCGCGCCCAGCTTCGCAGCGATAAGGTGATCGTGCTCGGAGAGATGGTGGGGGATGTGACCGCCATGGAATCCCTTAAGATTGCCGCCGGCAGCCGTCTGATCGGGGATGTCCGAACACCGTGTTTGATCGTGGAAGCCGGCGCCGTGCTGCAGGGCGAAGTGATTATGATCGCCTCGGTGCCTCAGGACGCGTCCCAATCCAGGAGCCGAATCGCTGAAGAGCTGTGGGATGCGGATCAATTGGCAGGGTATCTTTCCGTGGAACGGTCGCTGATCTTCGAATGGGCCGACTCCGGCAGGCTTCCGGGCATCAAAGATTCTAACGGCTGGCATTTTGATAAGAGGAAGGTGGACGAGTGGGTCACGAGCGGCAGGATCGGTTGACGGACGAAAGTTTTATCACGCTCAAAGACGCGTCTGAGATCCTTGATCTTCCGGAGGTCGAGGTTGAGAACCTGATCAACCATCACAAGCTGACCGCGTATCAGCTCGGAGATCAAGTCATTCGGCTGCGCCGGGATCAGGTCTGGGAGTTTCAATCCAAGACGCGGATTTCCGCCGAACTTTTTCCGGATGACCGGCGCAAGCATCTGAACGCGCCGGCGGTGGTCCGGCCGAATGTGATTGAGCGGGCTTTGGACTTTTTGTATTTCAACGATTTTTATATTATTTGTTTCGCGGCGATTGGGATTCTTCTTTATTTGATTCTGACGTCGCAGTGACCGCGTATCGGCCGATCAACCTAACCCACCCATAAACAACCTCAAATCCTTTCAAAAAAACACGGACCTGAACAATTTAATAAAATGGTTTTTTATCTGATCGACGGCACCGCGATTTGCTACCGGGCCTA